>JAOAHH010000074.1 GCA_026415325.1 Thermodesulfobacteriota bacterium
TTGCCGCGGCGTACCGTTCCTCGCAATGGCAGTGTTCGATATAGCTCTAAAACAATATGGCAAAAAACAATTATGGGGGAGGAAAAACAATGGCTACTCGTCAGCATTATAAAAGAAAGGCCTTCTTGGTCGTCATCATGTTGTTCGGCATTACATTTTGTTGCAACAGCGGTTTTTGTGCTGAGGATAATGATGAGAATACCTTGAGCCTCTGTCCGTTTTTCTGGCCTCCGACCCCGCTGTTTATCGGCGGAAACCTCACCTATACCTACACCAAAACCTTGACTGAAAAGGGCTCGTCAGGATCCAGAAATTTTAAATACGTAGAGACATTCCAGGCAAATAATCTGAGATTAATGCTGAAGAATCCGTTTTCTTATCCTATTACCTACCGGGTCGTCGGAGGTTCTTGGCAAGCAACATTGAAGGTTACCGATTCCGGAAAAGACAGTAGCGGCTGCACGTTTAATGATACTGAAGAAGGCAGCGCTCAAGGCTCATTCTCTTTTGCAGACGCATCGGATCCCGATCTTTCCAGCAATGAGCTGTGTATCTATTTTCAAGACGACTATTTTGAGCTCTCCATAAGAACCAAAGACATGCCTACCAAATATACCGATTATGATTCGTGCGGTGATCCCCCAACAAGCACCGGCACTGCAACCCATGTTTATTCCACAGGCGTTATAACAGGTACATGTACCATAGCTCCGTGCAGGCCGTTTGCCATTAGCCTGACGCAACGGGGGACAGGAAGCGTTGAGGGTGAGACGTGGGAGAGCGGTGGTAGTCTCGGACGCATCGGCAGATGATTAAAGAAAAGAGGAGACGACGCATCGTCTCCTCTTTTCTTATCCTGAACACCCGTTAAAACCGAGTTTGTTATTCGACGATAATCTTCCCCTTAAACTCCTTGACTGACGGGCGGGGTTGATCGGCCGTGCTGGCTGCAGCCTTGCGCGCAACATAGGTGAATTCACCCTTTTCTACAAAGCAGAGGCTTGCCACCGAATCCTGCGGAATCCGGTCGGAGATGAACGATCCGTTTTCATCAATATTAAAGTGCACCGGACTCTTGCAGGCAAGGGTCACCTGCTTGCCTTCAAACTGAATTTCAAGCATGGCGCGGGAATCGTTAACCCACACCACGGTCGTACCGGGTTTTACTTTGAGTACATCGGGCGTAATGCCGCCTATATAATGCAGGCGAATGATTTTTGTTTCTTTGATGTTCGCTTCAGGCACAATCTGATCCTTTTTCTCCTGCGCCTGAATGCTTGAGCTCAACAAGGCAATCGCTGCCGCAAGCACTACTGCGATCTTTAACCCTTTCATGTGCACCTCCTCTTGTATGCGGTTAATAGTCTTTACTTTGATTTTTATATAATGCTTTTCGGCCATGCCGTCAACATCTTTCTCTAATAAAAATCATCCCCGTATGAGATGTTGCCACGCAGCTTATGAGGAGTATAATTTCGTCGGCAAGATTCCAACGGTCAGGACCATCCTCAGGAGGGTCTTGACAGCTTTCCATCGCGAAGCTCGATAATGCGATCTGCAATCTGGGCAAAATGAAGATTATGGGTTACCAGCACAATAGCAATGCCTTCAGTCCGGCAGAGTTGCTTGAAAAGTTCTCCGATCTCTTCGGTGCGGGTACTGTCTAAACTTCCGGTCGGTTCATCCGCAAGTAAAACAGACGGTTTATTTACCAAAGCCCGCGCAATAGCGACCCGCTGCATTTCTCCTCCTGATAGCTGTACAGGCAGATGATATTTTCGGTGTTCAATGCCAACAAAGCGCAAAATCGAATCTACATCTGCAGGTGCATCGTGCTTCCTGTAAAACACAAAAGGCAGCATAACGTTTTCTGAAACCGTGAGCGTGGGAATAAGATAAAATTTTTGAAATATATATCCGAATACCTGACGACGTATCTTCGTCAACGCCCATTCGCTCAAACGTTTTTTCTCATCAACGATAATTTGCTCATAGACCTTGACCCTTCCTGAGGTTGGATTTTCAAGGCAGCCGAGGATATTTAGAAGAGTCGTTTTGCCTGATCCTGACGGCCCGACACATGCAAGAATTTCACCCCGGTTAACCGTTAAAGACACATCGTTAAGTGCGGCCACCTGTTCACTCCCTCGTCGGTATAGTTTTGAAACACATTCCGCAGTTAACACTTGACCGTGCTGCTGTGGCATCATTCCTCCTGACTTCGGATGGCATCAAGTGGCCGAACGCGTCCTGCTTGCCATGATGGATAGATACCGCTCACCAGTCCAATTCCTGTTACTGTGCCAACAGTCATCACCACAAGCGGCATACTGATCTGCATTAATCCCCCGCGAGGTGCATAGGGCAGTATATTCCGTACCAACATATCGGTAAGGGCTGATGTCGTTACAGCCACCACCGCGCCAAAACAGCTGCCCAAGACACACAACACAAAGGTTTCAAGCCAAATCAGCATAAAAATGTCAAGCGATGTTGCGCCCAAGGCTTTCAGGATCCCCAGCTCCTGACGTCGCTCCATGACCGACATGAGGACCGTATTCATTACTCCGGTCATCGATATCAATACCGCAATCAACGCGATCGAAAGCACTATAACCTTCGCCGTTGTCACAAGCGTCATAATCGTTTGCTTGACCTGCGACATTGTCACTACTTGCACATCAGGAAGTCGGTACATCTTTTCTTCAAATCGAGTGATGTCAGCTTCATGCTTGAGTTTAACACCGATCCCGGTCAAGACATCGGTAACACCAAAAATCTGCTGCACCGTCCTCAGCGGTAAAAAAATAGTGCCGTCATCCTGAGTTCCGGTGCGTTTCAGAACACCGACCACCTTTACCTCGATGTTCTTTTCGGTAATCAACAGAAGATCCCCGACTTCGCGCTGTTCCAGCTCTGCTGCTTCATATCCGAGCACCGCTTCCAGTGCGTCCGGTTGCGTAAACCAACCACCGTGCATAAACTCCATGAACGGTTTCATCTTCGGGAACGTTGTGGGATCAACTCCCAGGTAAGCGCTGTATCCGCCGCTTTCACCTTTGTTAGGATCAAACACGGTATGCATCAGCATTGCCGTAACAGCTTCAACTTCCGACTCCTGTGCGATGGCATCTGCGATTCGTTGAGGCATATAGCGAAGGCCTGTACCCCCCTTGAGCATTAAAGTTGCTGCTTCGTAAGGGCACCCTTTTGCCGTAACCAATACCTGATACCCCAAACTATCAATGTCACGGTTCAATGAGGACTCATACCCTGCATTAAACCCGAAGAGACTTATCAAAACCCACGCCGACAATGCAATGCCGAACATCGTCAAAAGGCTTCGCACCTTTTTTCGTAGGAGATTTTTACAAGCGATATGGACAATTGTCATCGGCGCTCTTGTGCTCTACACGTCATGCAATAGTGGAGATACCTGTTCCCGTAAACAAACTCATCCATGAGGATTAAATTCTTTTTCACTGCACGCAGCGTAGCTTTAAAATCTGCCTCCGCTTCAGGAACCGGATTTGTGATGCGTGCAGCAGTGCTGTTTCCGTCTAACATTCCGGTAACGACGTTATAGTGATAGAAATCCTTGAGTGATAACCCGATAAATTGTGCTCCAAAATTGTGACTGCGAAGTTCTTTTCCAAAACGTGAAGTCAACTTTTGAAAATAGAAATTTTGTATGACACCGTTCAAATCGAGGGCGAGAAAAACTTGAATCCCCCCATACTGGCCTTTTGCGTTAACCCCGTGGATGTACCCAATTCTTTCCGTACCCTGCATGATTTCATAAATGGTGTATGGCACATCGATAGTCTCATATATTCCCCGAAAAGAATCCCCGAGCCGCTCCTCAATGTTTTTAAGCAGTTCAGGACCGCCGCGCCGTTCTATAGAAACATATATGGTTTTGTAGCCGGTCGCCCCCGGAAACAGCCTTGCAACATCACGGTCAGGGTCGTTGAGGTCGCACCCTACTGCAGCAAAACTCCCCTCTATCATGCCGAAAACAGAGAAGAGAACAAGGCCGAGCATCATGGCAGGGCGTATTGCATGCATAAACAACACTGCGTCTTTTTACTGTTTATAAGACACTACTATAATAAGTTATAATACCAGTACACCTGAAGAACAATTCTGTTTCCATTCTTAAAAGCGTCATAGATATACATACTCCTTAAGGTAGTGTGCGTATTCAGTTTCCACGTTGCCCCTCCAGCAAGTTCATAGGAACGCTCGC
The DNA here is from genome assembly GCA_026415325.1 of Thermodesulfobacteriota bacterium. GTDB lineage: Bacteria > Desulfobacterota > WTBG01 > CAIYCZ01 > CAIRTM01 > JAOAHH01. The sequence continues at coordinate 4,250 of JAOAHH010000074.1, forward strand.
TGCCGCGCTTCCAGTATACCGGCTGTGCTTCTATTTTCATGCGTTCTTCATCATAAAGAAGCAGGCCAAAACGCCCGAGTATGGCATAGCTCTCTTCGTCCCGATTCTCCCCTGCTCCTGCTTCAACACGCATTTCAAGGTTGTTCCAAAAATAGGCGATATCACACCCGACAAGAAAAGTCTTTTTGGGGTCGGTCATCATTTTTTTGTAGCCGATAGTTTCAAGAGGTTTTCCGTACGCGAAGGAAATACCGACGGTATAATTATCCTGCGCAAGAACGCCATAGCTTCCGCGGCCGGCAACAAAATAGTTTCCATTAAAACTAAGCGGCATACCTGTGCCGGTGGTACAGGTAACCGAAAAGGAACCCCGACTAAAATCCCTTGTTGCTCCGATTCCCCAGTCGCGATCGTATCCATACCCGTACATAGTAAGCGGTTGGAGAAGGAGCCCATGGCTATCAAGATATGATCCGAGTCCAAAGGCAATTCTATTATGCCCAATCCACAGATCAGCACTTCGTGCTTTATACTTAACATAAGCATTGTAAAGCTGTATCTGATACTGATCCAAACCGGTGCGGTGATGCTCATCATTGTAGGCAAGCCGTGCCTGGAGTGCCAAAGCTCCCCAATCACCCATCGCTCCCGACAGCCGTTGGATATAGTCAAATCCAACACTCGGCTTCTGCATAGCATCATAATGATTCATGGAATACAAAACCGTTTCATGCTCGGTGGTGTCATAACCGCCAACAAACTGCGACTCAAGAAAACATAGATAGCTTTTCCCTGAGGACTGACCGGCAAAAGCCGTCAGCATAAATAAAATTACTGTGATAATTCTACACATGGAAGGTAAGGCGTCCAGTGAAAAGCACCTGATTGTTTTTGGAAAACCGCACCACAACTTCCCATTCGCCGGGCATAACAACGGTAATTGGCAACAGATAATCACCCTTGTTATTCAAGATAAATGGCTGACGACCGGTGCTATGTGCGCCGCGCATGCCGGGCATATCGGCTTCGCCCTGAACTAAAAAGGAGGTGTCGCGATCATCGTCTTTCGTGAAAATCTGAATTTTGATAACAGCGGTGCCGAGCTGCGGCTTTTTGTCAAACGCGCAGGTGAAATAGTACTGTTCGCTGATCCAGTATCGTTTTCCCGGGGTCAGTGCAAC
>JAOAHH010000080.1 GCA_026415325.1 Thermodesulfobacteriota bacterium
GGAAACGCCGCACGGTACATGGCATAAAGCGCAAGACGAATCACGAGGCACGAGCCACAGCCTCTAACCTAAAATTCACACCTCCCATCAACCACCGCATAACCGCGCCAACTGTGTCTTTGTAAACCTAAAAACCGATATTAAAACAGGAGATATTGGCGTTACATTGGTGGATGTGATATTGTGATACAGTTATACAGAACGAGAAAACCGAGAGATTGTTTGTATGTCTCAGCAGGGAGCTTTTCATAAAGTAACATTTCTTCCTGAGAACAAAACCATCGAGGTTCCGGATCGGATCACGATTTTTGAAACCATCCTTGAACGCAACCCGCAGAACATCCAGCTCCGCTTTGCCTGCGGCGCAGAGGGCGTGTGCCGAAAATGCAAAATCAGATCGCTTCAGGAAATGGGGCCGCTGACACCAACGGAAAAGGGATGCCTTACCGAAGAGGAACTGCGGCGCGGCATACGGCTTGCCTGTCAGGCGCGTGTGATTCAAGACACGCAGGTCGAGATTTTATATAAAATGCCTTTTTCGATCGAGCTTGTCGATGAGGCAATCGGCAGTGGCGCGCTTAATCCCCGTATTAAAAAGGTGTATGTTCCTGCCGGGAGCACTACCGCGTTGTTACCCGGATTGATCTGTGAATATTTGCGCAACGCAGGTAGTGCGGATATTGAACTTCAGACGGTCGTAGAGGTTTTGGAAAAGAAGAAATCAGACACTTGTGTACCGTGCACCGGATGCACCGCGGTGGTCATCGGTCAGGAACTCGTCGCTCTTGAATCCGGTGATACCACCGACAGGCAGTATGCCGTTGCTGTTGATCTCGGTGTTAATACGATCGTTGCATCGCTCATCGATATGTGCCATGGGAAAAAAATAGCGCATGTCACTGACACCAGCCCCCACCTTGAATACGGTGAACAATATGAGCATCGCGTTGCGCTGATTGCCGAAGATATCATGAATCTTGAGGTGCTCTATGAGGAAATGGTGCTTCGGCTTGATATACTCATTGTTGAACTGTGCCGGGCACGCGCTGTTGATCCGGCGCATGTTTATGAAATCGTGCTGACAGGACATACCGGCATGTTGCACCTTGTTTTGAAAAATGCAAACAGCGTGCTGGAGCAATCCGCAACTGGCGCCTCAGGATTTCAGGCAGGTGCGGTTGAGCTTAAGTCTGCGGCGCATGCCCGTGTGTATGCGCTGCCGGTTATTTCCTCATATGTCGGCGCTGATGTGACCGCAGGCATTCTTGCGACCCGCCTTCACCGCTCCAAAGAAACGGCGCTGCTTATTGATTTTGGTTCTGATACTAAAGCGGTGCTGCATCATCACGGACGCATTGCGGCTTCAAGTGTTTACGGATGCGGCGTGTTTGACGGTACGAATATTACCTGCGGCATGCGACCCGAAACCGGCGCTATTTATCGGGCGCAGATCGATACCTCAATACATGTTGCGGTCATTGGTGAAAGCTTGCCGCGCGGTATTTGCGGGAGCGGTCTTCTCGAGCTTGTGGCAGCATTGAAAACAAAAGGCATTATCGATGTTCGTGGAGAATACGTTTCCGATAGCCCAGCCGTTGTTGCGGCGGGATCCGGTGTGCCTGCGGTGTGTACTATCGATGACATGTTTGCTTTGAGACTATACTCAGATACCGATGATTTTAACGCCGATGTTTATATAACCCAGCGCGATATCACCCAGATGCTCAAGGCAAAAGCACATGTAGTGGCACTGATGCGCACGCTGACCGAAGCCTTTGGCATTACCTTTAACCACATTGACAGGGTTATTATAAGCGGTGCTTTTGGCCCCTGTGTTGACATAGGTTCATTTTTTACCCTTGGGTTTTTACCCGCGTGTCTTCAGGGTCGTGTGGTGTTTGCCGGCAATACGGCAAAACGAGGTGCGCAGCTTGCACTGCTTGACCGTATGCTGCGTGATGAAGCCGAAGCTATTGCGCAGCAGGTCATCTGCATTCACCCACCCATAGCAACCTGTTCAGAAACCGATATGTCCTTTGCGGTCAGCGGATAAGTTTTCAGGCATGTGTTTTGCAACAAAATTATTTAAAGAGGAGGTGTTATATGATCCGCAATAAAAACACATGCTTTTTTATCCTCCCGGTATTGTTAGTAGTCATTTTTGCGCCATGTGCTACGGCAGGAATTGTCGGAAAGACCTATTATGCTTTCCTTATAGACACAAACGGTATGGCTTTTCAAAACCTCACGATAACATTTGGAGAAGCGGATTCGGATAACGAGAGTTCAGCGGATAATGCAACCGAAGGGAACCTGCATATCACGGTTCAAGCAACTTCACTTGATAATGAAACAGGTGCATACACGGTCGAGGGTATTCTCTTCAGGGGGACATGGCAGGCGGCAAAACAAGAATACAGCTCTTTTTATCAAGCATATGTTTATACCTATTATTCTTTTTTGATCTACGGAATAGCATTTTACCGCGGTGCATACATAGCCGGTGTCATCTACAGTGATACACTGATAAAGTGTACGGCAAAGGATACCGAGGAGATCGTCAGCGTGTTGCCGTTTATCGGAATCGCCGTTCCTACCCCATCGTAGCAGCGCCGAGAAAAGTATCGTCGGAGAGTTTTTTCTTGCCTTTTCTGTGGCAATTCGGTAAAAATGCTACCATTGATACGGGCGATTAACTCAGCGGGAGAGTGCCATCTTCACACGGTGGAAGTCACTGGTTCGAATCCAGTATCGCCCACCATTAAAACAACAAGGGCTTCAGCACAGGTGAAGCTCTTTTTTTGCGCGGTCTGCATGTGAGGGGGCAGCTAACGCGTTTCTACACCTCTTCTTTTGCAGGCATGAGAACATTTAAAAAAAATATTGACTAAAAAAATAAAATAAGATAGAAAAAATAGATTATTTTTCTGGATTGCTTCCGCTGTTCCGCATAAGACTTATTTATAAATGATGTTAGCTGCACACGTCATGGGGCTTGTGGCTCGAACTGAAGAAAGGATGTACTCAAATCAAAAGCTGCCCACCAGCTGTTGAATCTAACGGTGAGTAATACATTTTTTCCCTGATGTACTGCTGTGTAGCGTTTGTGTACACACGCAGAGAACATCACCTGCAATAGAGAAAACGGTGTGACGTTAAAAGTTGCATTTATTTATATTGGTTGCAGTACTGAGATAATACGGTGTGTTATCTGTGCTGGCGTAGCTCAACGGCAGAGCAGCTGATTTGTAATCAGCAGGTTGCGGGTTCAAATCCCATCGCCAGCTTATTCACTATCGATATTCGGAGAGGTACCCGAGTGGCCAAAGGGGGCAGACTGTAAATCTGCTGGCGATGCCTACGGAGGTTCAAATCCTCCCCTCTCCATCATTTTTTTGTGTATGAGCGGGAGTAGCTCAGCTGGCTAGAGCATCAGCCTTCCAAGCTGAGGGTCGCGGGTTCGAATCCCGTTTCCCGCTCCATATATCAATCAGCAGATACGCTCTCCACCGATGGTTGAGATTGTTGCAGGAGTGATTGCTTCGCGGCTAAAAGCCGCTCCAAATATGACTCATCCGGCAGAACGCGGCCCACGTAGCTCAGCAGGTAGAGCACTTCCTTGGTAAGGAAGAGGTTCACCGGTTCAAGCCCGGTCGTGGGCTCCACTGTGTTTTCGGCGCATGTATGTGCGTCAATTGCAATACTCGGTAAAAAACATATCATGATAATAGGAGGCACCGATGGCAAAGAAGAAGTTTGAGAGGACGAAGCCGCACGTAAACATAGGGACGATAGGGCATGTTGATCATGGGAAGACGACGTTGACGTCGGCGATCACGAAGTATCAGGCGTTGAAGGGGCTGGCGGAGA
>JAOAHH010000084.1 GCA_026415325.1 Thermodesulfobacteriota bacterium
AAACACACGCGAGCGCATCCTTGCTGCAGCAACCGAAGTTTTTGCCGAACATGGATTTCACAACACCACGATTCGGGAACTATGCGCCCGGGCGGGGGTTAATATCGCCGCTGTGAATTACCATTTTGGCGGTAAAGAAAACCTCTACCGGCAGGTCTGCCTCAACGCACTCGGCCTTTCAGGCCCAACTCTTCACCAGACCCAACCTGATAATTTCCCGCCCCACGAGCAGCTTGAACGGTTTATTCATTCTTTTTTGTTTGAAATACTCGACCAGAGCACAAAAGTGTTTGCAGGAAAAATCATGGCATGGGAAATGAACCAACCGTCAGGTGTGTTCGACGTTATCATTGACGATATCATACGCCCCCATCATGAACGGTTGTGCGCAATTGTCAGCGCAATCCTTGGCCCCTGCGCAGATGAAGAAACAGTAAAGTATTGTGTGTTCAGCATCGTCGGTCAATGCCTCCACTATCGCTACGGGCGGCAAATTATCCCCCGCCTGTACCCATCGCTTTCCTTTACGAAAGAAACGTTTGAGCGGGTTGCGCGCCATATTTCCCGCTTCACGCTCGCAGCATTACACGCGATGGCTGCAGAGCTCAACGCAAAGGAGTAGACTATGAAAAAATTTGTCACCTTGCATTTATTTAATTGGATACCCAAGGAGGTTGTTCTGAACTTTAAAAAATACCACATGTTGACATATTAAGGGGAAACCCATGGATTTTTCGATCAAAAAAAAATTCATTTTTGTAGGCATTGCAACTTGCGCTCTATTCGCACTCTTGACGAAGTCCGGATGCTCCGGCGATAAACCGTCTCCTTTTGTTACCGCCACAGTGAAGCGCGGCGATCTGATCGCTACCATTAGCGCAACGGGTACAGTTGAGCCCGAGGATGTGATTGATGTCGGCGCACAGGTGGCGGGCCGTATCATTTCCTTCGGCAAAGATAAAAACGGCAAGGAAATTGATTACGGCTCTGAGGTCGAAGAAGGCACGGTGCTTGCCCAGATTGATGATGCCCTCTATGCTGCCGATGTTGCGCAGGCACGCGCAGCATTGGTGCGCGCCGAGGCTGACTTTATGCAAATGCAGGCAAAACTGTTTCAGGCAGAGCGCGACTGGCAACGGGCGCAGAAGCTCGGCCCCTCGGATGCGCTGTCGCAGAGTGATTTTGATGCTGCCAAAGCAGCCTATGAGGTGGCGAAAGCAAATGTGGCTGTGGGCAGCGCCGCCATTGGTCAGGCAACGGCAGCATTGCAGCGGGCAGAGAAAAACCTGAGCTATTGTACCATCAGGTCACCAGTTAAAGGCGTCATTATCGATCGCCGGGTAAACATCGGCCAAACCGTTGTAGCAAGTCTTAATGCCCCCAGCCTTTTCCTTTTGGCGCGTGACCTCAAGCATATCCAAGTGTGGGTATCAGTAAACGAAGCTGACATCGGAAGTATTTATGTGGGGCAACCAGTGAGTTTTACGGTTGATACCTATCCGGGGCAGGTGTTTCGCGGCGAGGTCGGTAAAATTCGGCTCAATGCCACTATGACGCAAAATGTGGTCACATATACTGTTGAGGTGATCACCGACAATGCAAATGGCAAGCTACTTCCTTATTTAACCGCCAATGTACAGTTTGAACTGAGCAAAAGCACCAATGTGCTTCTTGTCCCGAATGCGGCTCTTCGCTGGTTTCCTCAAGCAGGACAGGTAGATAAAAAGTATAAGGATATTGTCGAGGGATCGGATCACCGCGCTGGGGTTGCTCAGACAGAACAAAAAGCACCGATGCAACCCGTTCAAAAGGGCCGCCAAGGCCTGCTCTGGGTGCCCGATGGAAATCTTGTGAAACCGATTAAGGTCTCAATCGGCCACACTGACGGCACCTTTACTGATGTGCAGAGCGACGAGCTCCACGAGGGGTTAGAGATCATAATCGGCGAGCAAATGCTGACATCTGCCGGCGATGGCGCACGCAGCCCTTTTGCGCCACCACCGATTGCCGGCGGACGGCGGTAAAAAGCCTGGGCGGTTTTAACGACATTGGTTGTGGTCGTTCAATGTCTTGAAAAATGACCGCGGCCGATTACGCATATTCAAGATGAACCTTATTGAACTTCAAGCTATATATAAAACATATCATGTCGGCGAAATTGATGTACCGGTTTTAAAAGGCATATCGCTGTCGGTCGATCAGGGAGAATTTGTGGCACTGATGGGGGCTTCGGGATCGGGGAAAAGTACGCTTATGAATATTCTGGGCTGCCTTGACCGACCTACAAGCGGCCGTTATTTTTTTGAAGGAAGAGAGATCTCAACACTATCCGCCGATGACCGGGCGCTGCTGCGTAATCATAAAATCGGTTTTGTGTTCCAAAATTTCAACCTTCTGCCCCGCACAACCGTCCTTGAAAATGTGATCCTACCATTAACATATACCAACGAACCAATCACCGACCGCGAGGCAAAGCATCGCGCCATGGAGCTTATCAAACGGGTAGGGCTAGCCGATAGGGCACATCATGAACCCTCGCAACTTTCCGGCGGGCAGCAACAGCGCGTAGCCATAGCACGGGCACTTATCAACCGGCCGTCGCTTCTGTTGGCAGATGAACCCACAGGCAACCTTGACTCCCACACCAGCCAGGAGGTACTTGCCATGTTTGAGCAGCTCAATCACGAGAAGGGCATCACCATTATCCTGGTAACCCATGATCCGAATGTCGCTCGTCATGCCAAGCGTATTATTTATATCAGCGACGGCGTGATCGGTAACAGCGATTTCCGGCCTTCGGACTCCGGGAGAGTAGCGATATGAAATTTTTCAGAGTGCTGCGAACCATCCGTACCGCATTGAAAGCGCTGCGACGCAACCCATTGCGGGCATCCCTGACAGCACTGGGGATCATCATCGGGGTGGCGGCTGTTATCGTCATGATGGAGATCGGTAGAGGATCATCCGTTACCATTCAGCGCACTATTGCCAATATGGGTGCAAATAACCTTCTGGTTATGTCGGGTACAGCTGCAAGCGGCGGTGTAACCTTCGGCGCAGGAACGGTCATGACACTCACGCCTGAGGATGCCGCAGCTATTTTAAAAGAATGCCCAGCAGTCCGGAGCGCTGCTCCGATAGTCCGTGCTCGTACACAGGTGATTTATGAAAACAAAAACTGGGTGCCTGTTTTTATCTACGGCACCACTCCCGATTATCTTATTGTGCGCGAGTGGACCACAATGGCACAGGGCGAAATGTTTACCGAGAGCGATGTGCGCAACGCAAACAAGGTTTGCGTGATAGGGCAGACGCTTGTGCGTGAGCTTTTTAACGGGCAATCCCCGGTCGGCAAAGAAGTACGCGTAAAAAACATTTCGTTTAAAGTCGTCGGCGTGCTCAGCAGCAAAGGCGCAAACATGATGGGCATGGATCAAGACGATATTCTGCTTGCACCATGGACAACCATCAAATACCGAGTAACCGGGTCGTCTGCCACAACCGCAAATCAAAGCGCCAGCACATCAGGTTCGTCCGAGGTAAACACGCTGAATAACCTCTATCCCAACACCACGCTCAGCCTGTATCCGGAGAAGTCGGCCACGCAACAGGCAGATACCCCTCTGCCAGTTCGTTTTACCAATATTGATCAGATTCTGGCCTCTGCGAAGTCATTCCAAGAAATTCCTCTTGCAATACGGCAGATAACACAGCTGCTCAGGGAGCGCCACCGGCTGCAAACGCATGAGCCTGATGACTTCAACATACGCGACATGACCGAAATGAGCAAGACGCTCTCCTCTACCTCAAGCCTTATGACCAATCTGCTGCTAAGTGTTGCGCTAATTTCATTGATTGTAGGCGGTGTCGGGATCATGAATATTATGCTCGTATCGGTGACTGAGCGCACGCGCGAGATAGGGCTCCGCATGGCGATAGGCGCCCGCGGGCGTGATATTCTTCGGCAGTTTCTGGTTGAGGCTGTTGTCATGTGTCTTACAGGTGGGGCAATCGGTATACTCCTTGGACAGGGAATCTCAAAACTCATAACCTTCATGCTGCGCTGGCCGACGGAAACTTCCCTTGCAGCTATTATTTCATCGGTTTTGGTTTCGGCAAGCGTTGGTATTATTTTCGGGTTTTATCCGGCATGGAAAGCCTCGCGGCTTGATCCGATCGAAGCTTTAAGATATGAATAACGACTTTCTCAAACCCTATAATAGTTTCATGAAAGAAAAAAACGGATTGTATATTCTTATCCTCCTCTTGGTTCTCTGCGGCTGTGTTGTCGGTCCTGACTACAAAAAGCCTGATGCGAAAACCCCTCCCGTTTGGGACGGGATGAATGCGGCCGCACCTGACCAAAAAAGCACGGCTTCGATGAAATCTGCAAGTTTTGCACAATGGTGGAAAATTTTTAATGACCCTGTTCTTGATGGCCTTGTAGAAAAAGCTCTTGCCGCAAACCTTGATTTAAAAATTGCAGAAGCACGGATTCGCCAGGCACGTGCGGAACGAATAATGACCGCTGCGGGACTGTGGCCTGAAACTGATGCCACAGGACTGTACAGCCGTTCACATAACGGAAAGTCTCCTGATGCACCTTCACAAAAAGTCGGGGGTGCCTCAGGTTCAGATAAAACAAAGACACGCGGCATCAGGCAAGACCTGTATCAGGCGGGATTTGATGCATCGTGGGAAATTGATATATTCGGCGGCGTTCGTCGCAGCGTTGAGGCAGCTGATGCTGATATCAGGTCAGCGGTTGAAAATTACCGTGATGTTATGGTATCGCTTGTCGGAGAGGTTGGTTCAATTTATTTATCTTTACGCGGATATCAGCAACGTATAATCATAGCAAAAAAGAACCTTGCATCGCAACAATACATGGTTGACATTACCCGAAAGCGGTTTGACGCGGGCTTTGTGAGCGGCCTTGATGTCGCAAATGCAGAGGCTCAGGCCGCATCAACTAAGTCGCAGATACCCTTTCTTGAGTCGTCTGCGCGGCAGGCAATATATAGCTTGAGCGTACTTTTAAACAAGGAGCCCTCAGCCCTTTCGCAGGAACTTTCCGGTGAAGGGGCAATCCCCTCCCTCCCGCAGGAAATTCCCGTGGGACTTCCTTCGGATCTGCTCAGGCGCAGGCCTGACGTGCGCAAAGCCGAAGCCCAGCTCCATGCCGCTACCGCACGCATCGGTGTTGCAATCGCAGACCTTTTCCCAAAGTTTATACTCACCGGCTCATACGGCCTGCAGGATACTGAATGGAATACGCTGGGGCACCGTGAAAACAGAATCTGGTCATTCGGACCGTCGGTGCAATGGCCTGTTTTTGCCGCAGGCCGCATACGAGCAAATATCAAAGTACAAAATGCGCTTCAGGAACAGGCTCTGGCAGCCTATGAAAAAGCCGTATTGACTGCACTCAGGGATACAGAATCGGCTCTTGTCTCTTTTGAAAAAGAGCAGGAGCATAATGCAGCACTTGCCCAAGCGCTGGACAGCGCCAGACGGGCCGTTGACATTTCCATTCGGCAGTATACCGCTGGAAAAACAGACTTTCTCAATGTGCTCCTTGCCCAGCGGTCGCTTTTCTCCTATGAGGATGCTTTAGTCCAAAGCACGCAGGCCATGGCAACCAACCTTGTTGCCCTTTATAAGGCACTGGGGGGTGGTTGGGAAGAGGCCAATTGATGGAACTTCTTAGTTGTAAAAAGTTTCATCAAAGCATTTATTTGCCTCTGCATCATGCACCTTGCAATATTACTTTCAAAGAATCTTCCTTTTTTATCAGACTGGGTGCTACTACCATCACCAAGCTATTATCCTATATTATCGAATTACCAATTTTAAACCAATATTTTAAATAAACGATTGAAAATAAACGATTGAAACATTAGTTCAAAGCTTAAACCATGCTACACCAACCCCCTGAACAGACAAACACACGCGAGCGCATCCTTGCTGCAGCAACCGAAGTTTTTGCCGAACATGGATTTCACAACACCACGATTCGGGAACTATGCGCCCGGGCGGGGGTTAATATCGCCGCTGTGAATTACCATTTTGGCGGTAAAGAAAA
>JAOAHH010000088.1 GCA_026415325.1 Thermodesulfobacteriota bacterium
CTAACCGCGGTTTTGAGGGGATAACCATAGCGCCAAACGGTAAAGTTTATGCAGCAGTTCAGAGTGTGCTTGACATTAACGGCGAAACCTCGAAGAAGGCTTTGTTTACGCGTATTATTGAGCTTGATCCAACAACAGGCAACGTTCGGACGTTTGCATATCCTATTGATCCGGTCTACAAGTCCGCAAAGGATGCAAAAATCGGTGAGCTCTGCGCAATTTCAAATGCAAAAATGCTGGTGATCGAACAAGGTAAAGATAAAAACGGCGTTATGAGAAATCTTATCTACCTCGCAGATCTTGCCAATGCAACTGACATAACTGGCATGTTAATCGGTGGCAAAGAGCCGGAATACGTCACCAAGGCATCTGATCTTGCCGCTGCCGGCATTACAATAGCCTCAAAATCCCTTGTTGTTGACCTCCGTAGCCTCGGGTGGACATATGAAAAAGCAGAAGGCCTCAGCATTTTATCGGATATGAAAACTTTGGCAGTTATAAATGACAATGATTTCGGGATTAAACTAGTAACGAAGGACGGCAGTAATACTGAAGTTTCTATTACCGATTATACGCTTTTGGGAGATGGAACGTTTGTTGATAAAAATTGCAATCCAGTTGTTCTCACCAACAGTATCGAGCCGAATAACGAACCGGTGGAATTGTGGCTTATCGAGCTTGCAAATCCACTTCCGTAATACCGTGAAGAATGATCGAGGGTCAACATAAATGAAGTAACGCTGGCTCCCAGCGCACGTTTTAACGGGGCTTGGCTCAAAGTCAAGCCCCATATTTTTATTCTGTATATGGTTAACCAAATATTAACGTTTCCTTAAACCGCTGACAACACTGTTGGGACATGCTGAATAAAATGGCAAAACCATTACAATGTGGAGGTCAATATCATGGTTAAGGCACGCAGAATATTCAATACTGCACTGCTGTTCTGGTGTTGTGCATCTCTTGTTACCGATGCTGGTGCGTTTCTGTACGAGACCGACCCCGAGGTGCGGAGACTTGTGCTGAAAAAACAGCAGGGCTATCCAAATGCCTCGTTTATCGTTTTCTCGGACCCCCATTATTTTCCTCCCGAATTCGGTACTTCTGGTGCTGCTTTTGAGGATTATATTCGGCATGACCGTAAGATGATTCGCGAAAGCGCCTCAATTTTTAAAAAAGCATTGCAAGATATTAGTATGGTTGCTGCTGACTTTGTCCTCGTTTGTGGAGATTTAACAAAGGACGGCGAGCAGGAAAGCCACCGTCAGGTTGCCGACCTGTTGCAGACGCTTGTCGATCAAGGGAAACAGGTGATTGTTGTTCCCGGCAATCACGACGTCAGCAACGGCATGGCAATGCGCTACGAGGGGGAAGAGGCCGAACCGGTAGAATCCGTGACCCCGGAAATGTTTAGAACCATTTACAGGAACTGCGGTTTTCAAGATGCTATTGCGCAAGACCCCAATTCATTGAGTTATATTAGCGAACCTGTTCCTGGTCTTTGGGTTTTTGCGTTTGATTCTTGCAGATATCGAGAAAACAAACCGGGCGAGCACTCGACAACCGGAGGGAAATTCTACGATGCAACACTCCAGTGGATTGAGCAGATGCTGATCAGGGCACTCAGGGAGAACAAGGCGGTTATCGGCTGCATGCATCACGGTATGGTTGAGCATTATCCTTCGAACAAGAAACATTTTTCCGATTATCTTCTCGACGATTTTGAGCGGATTGGGAAAATGTGTGCAGCCTACGGCATGCGGTTCGTTTTTACCGGCCATTTTCACGCGCAGGATATTACCCGCAAAGCGTGGTTCTCGCTCGTACCCAATCATGTTCTTGTTGATATAGAGACCGGATCACTGGTAACCTATCCTGTGCCGTGGCGATTCGTTACCATACACAACAATCGCATGTCGATTACCACTCAGCAGATACAAGAAATACCAGAATACGGCAATGCATTCCTTAAGTATGCCTACCAGTTTGTACTCAACGGCATGACCGACATCATCAATGAAAAGCTGTCCTCATACGGCGTGCCCGACACTGATCAGAAGCTTCTCACACCGCAAATTGCACAAGCCTATGTCACGCATTTGAAAGGTGATGAAATCTATCGGTTACCCACATTTGATTTCATCGGGGTTAGCTTTACGGGTATATTGGTTGGCGTTGTTCAAGGTGACCTTGTCAGAGGATGGTATAGAGATCTACCACCGAAAGATAATAATGTTTTTTTAAACGCGACAACTGGGAGCGATGATTGAATGATTCGGTTCTTTAAAAACTTTCTCAAAAATACCGTTTTTATATTCCGCGATGAGAATATGCGTGCTGCCGTCCCGTGTAAGAAACCAAAAAATAATTGTATTCCCTTCATGGGTAAAGCAGTTTTCAAATGAATCGCACCCCTGCAATGGTTCGATGACAACATGCTCTTTTTTGGCTTCATCAACAAGGAGTCTTTTTAAAAAATCCATGAGGAGTCAATCTGATAGTAAAAAAACTTTTAAATTAAAGGATAGAGAAAAAAGTTAAGCATTATTAAAAAGTTTATTAATTTTTGATAAATGTTTTTATGAAATTATATG
>JAOAHH010000111.1 GCA_026415325.1 Thermodesulfobacteriota bacterium
CTCCTAACCTCATTTCATTTATATCAATACTTTCTCCAGTTTCTCAAGACTTTCAATACATACATCGGCTCTCTTGTCTTCAGATTCAGGGATAAGGGTGTAGATACCATCAGGCCGGCGCACATGCACGGTGAACCATCCTGATTTTTTTGCGCCGATAAAATCTTTTTCAGCATTATCACCGACATAAAGGCATGCCTGCGGCGGCACACCAAGTGCATCACTGAGTTTTTGATAACCTGCAACATGTGGCTTCCAGTACTCACGACCCAGCGTATCGGTCAGCATGACCGCATTAAAAAAGCTTCGAATACCAAGTGCAATGATTTTATTTTGTTGCATATAAGCAGATCCGTCGCTCAAAAGCCCTGTTTTATACCGCTGCGTGCACCAATAAAGCACCGGCAGAGCATCAGGGTATAATCTGATGTCCGGCATATGAGTTCGGTATATGAAAACCAGTGTTCTAATAAGACGATCATCCGCTTCTCCTATCAGCTCGCAAAGCACCTCGTTAAAGATGGTGCCCCGAACGCCATCAGAAAACTTTTGCCACAGCAGTGGGTACACATCGTTGTGCACAATCCTATGTTCACGCAAGTAGGAGCTCACTGCGCGAAATCCGCTCTGAACAAACGCGCGTTCCGGATAGAGCGTATCATCAAGATCAAATACAACAGCGCGGATGGTTGGCATAGAGAGACGTCAAAAGTAAGGGGTCAGAAGACAGAACAAAAACTTCTGATTTTAGTCTTCTCCCCTTTGCTTCTCTTTTTAAAATTTTTAGAGCGTTCCTTCCACAAAAACAGCATCATCATAGCGCAGCATATAGACATGTTCCCGGTAGCAGTTGCGTACATCACCGGGATCCTCACCATAAGAGAGCTGCACAAGCCATCGGGGGAAATCGGCTCCGGCATGGATCGACAGCGGCGCACCGCCGCCGAATCGCGGATTAATTTCAACAAACCGCACGGCACCGTCGGCCGTTAAGAAACACTGCACATTAATGCACCCACGGCATCCTTCGAGGCTTTCTGCAACGCGCCATCCCTGAGCAAGCACTGCAGGATGTTTCTCGATTACCGCCTTACTGACTTCCCCAGAGCGAACCTCAATCCTTTTTCGCGGCACAACACATCGTGGCGTGCAGGCAAAGTCGTAAAATATGTCAAGCGTATATTCTGTGCCCTCAACATATTCCTGCAAGAGCGGCCTTGGGACATAATCCTTAAAGAATGCTAGTTCATTGCGGCTTCTGATTTTAACAATGCCCTTGCTTGCATTGCCATCATGGGGTTTCATAAATAACGGGTACTGCTGTGCCTCTGATGCAAGTGCCGCGTGAATATCAAAAATCCGCGGCGTATCAATGCCGTGGGAAACAAAAAAATCATGAGTTTTGTATTTGTTGAGGGCACGCTCGACAACCAAAGGATCAGAAATTACTGCGTTCGCTCCAATGTCGGCAAAGCGGTCGCGATTGTATGCGAGAAGCAATAAATCCGTGTCGATAAGCGGAATAAGGAGGGCAACGTTTTCTTGGGCACAGATATCCAGCAATGTATCGATGTAGCGGGGATCGTCAATCCTGCAGATACTAAAGGCTTTGTCAACAACATGGAATGCAGGGGCATCGCGGGTTATATCAACGCCGATAACCTTACCCTGAACGCCAAGCGCTTTAAGTGTTTGCTGAAAATGGCGAATGAGGGCAACCCGCCTTCCGATACTGGTAAAAAGGATGTTGCAAGCGGTGTGGTTTTTCACCATCACTTTTATAGCTTTACAAAATTTTTAAATACTTTAACATAGTTAACGGGGTTTTAGAACAAGAAAACAGGAGCCTAAAGTCAGAAGACAGAATAAGAAATTCTAACTGCCGTCTCGTGGTCACTGATACATCATGTGCTCCCTTATTTCCAATTATCCCCTTGCAAAGCTGACACGATTTGGTACTGGTGGAAACGCTCTCCTTTATGCCGAGCCGACTTCGACGAGCCAGTTGCACAGCATTATCACCTATGCTCATGAAAAAAATCTCATTTGCTGTATCATCGGTGGCGGGACCAACATCCTCGTCAACGATAATGGCGTGAACGGGCTTGTCATTAAACTCTCCGGCGCGTTCAAAACGATCTCATTTGATGATGCCCGGAAAACCGTTGTTGCAGGCGCAGGCGTGCCACTTATAAAACTCGGCCTTGCAATAGCGCGCCGCGGCTTTGAAGGATATGCTTACATGGGGGTCATTCCCGGCAGTGTGGGCGGTGCGGTACGGATGAATGCTGGCATCGGGGATGGTCAGGAGATCGGAAACCACTTTGCGTCAGCCATGCTGTTTGATATAAAGAAGTGCACCATAGGTGAGGTTGATGCATCGGCTTTGGCTTTTCGTTATCGGACAAGTATGCTTGCACACATGTCCGCAATCGTCCTCCACGCAACATTTCAGCTTCCAGAGCTGCATGGAAGGCACAAGGAGCGGGCTCTTCGGGCAATACAAGAGCTCTTAGTACAGCGCAGCAAACGACATCCGAAAAATCCCCGCACCTTTGGCTCAACGTTTAAAAACCCCTGCACTGGCCGCAGCGCTGGATGGTATCTTGAACAGGTCGGCATGAAAGGCATGCGCATAGGCGGTGCTATGGTCCCTTATGAACATGCAAACTGGATCGTCAATACCGGTAATGCAACAACATATGATGCACGGCAACTTATTGAAATCGCACGGCAGCGCGTGTATGAAACCTTTGGCATACAGCTTGAGCGAGAAGTCGTGTATGTGCCGGAAGATTTAAAAGGAATAAACGGTGAACAGTAAAAAGGAAGCCGTGCAAATGGATGTGCGATATTCTTTCATCTGCGCACCGCTTATGGTTCATTTTATGGAGGGTTTATATGACCAAACGCGCCTTGATCACCGGCATTACGGGACAGGACGGATCGTATCTTGCCGAGCAGCTTCTTATGCTCGGCTATGAAGTACATGGGATTATTCGGCGTTCAAGCTCTTTTAATACCGGCAGGATCGACCACCTCTACCAAGACCCCCACAATAAAGATGTTCGACTGTTCTTGCATTACGGCGATCTTACCGACAGCAGTAACCTTAACCGCTTGCTTGAACAAATAGCACCTGATGAAATCTACAACCTTGCTGCCCAGTCCCACGTGCAGGTCTCCTTTGAGGTGCCTGAATATACGGCCGAGGTCGATGCTATCGGAACACTTCGGTTTCTTGACGCCATTAAAGAGGTGGGACTTAAAAACAAGACACGATTTTATCAAGCATCCACAAGTGAACTGTTCGGAAAAGTTCAGGAAGTGCCCCAGAATGAGAAAACACCGTTTTATCCCCGTTCTCCCTATGCCATAGCAAAGCTCTATGCCTACTGGGCAGTGGTGAACTACCGGGAGGCCTATGGTCTGCACGCGTCAAACGGTATTCTCTTCAACCATGAATCACCGCGGCGAGGCGAAACATTTGTGAGCAGAAAAATCACCCGTGCGGCAACCCGCATCAAAGAAGGCGTGCAGGAATGCCTGTATATCGGCAACCTCGAAGCGCAGCGCGACTGGGGTTACGCACCCGAATACACCGAGGCAATGCGCCTCATGCTCCAGCAGGACGAACCGGATGATTATGTCATCGCTACCGGAGAAGCACATTCGGTCAGGGAGTTTATCGAAAAAGCGTTCCGGGAAGTATCCGTTGATATCGTCTGGGAAGGTAGCGGCGCTCATGAAATCGGCCGCGACGCAAAAACTGGTAAGGTGCTTGTCCGTGTTGATCCCCGGTATTTCAGGCCGACCGAGGTTGATCTTTTGATCGGTGATCCCTCCAAAGCACGCAAAAAACTCGGATGGTCGGCAACCGTGCGATTCGAAGAACTCGTCAAAATTATGGTAGCGGCTGATTGGGAGAAGGCAAAGCAAGAAAAAAGGTTAAAAGGTTAAAGGGTTGCGATGGAAAAGGATGCACTGATATATGTTGCCGGTCATCGTGGCATGGTCGGTTCGGCAATCATGCGCCGTCTGCAGGCAGCAGGCTTTTGCAACATTATCTGCAAATCCCACCGGGAGCTCGATTTAACCGATCAGTCAGCGGTCACTAACTTTTTTCAAACATACCGGCCTGCCTATGTATTTCTTGCAGCAGCCAAGGTCGGCGGCATCAAGGCAAATGATACCTATTGCGCAGACTTTATCTATGAAAACCTTGCCATTGAGACACTTGTCATCCATGCGGCATACCGGTACGGGGTCAAAAAACTCCTCTTTCTCGGCTCCTCCTGCATTTACCCAAAGTATGCCCCTCAGCCGCTTAAAGAAGAATATCTTTTGAGCGGGCATCTTGAGCCGACAAATGAAGCGTACGCAGTGGCAAAAATTGCCGGCATCATCATGTGCCGTATGTACCGCAAACAGTATGGCTGCGATTTTATATCCGTAATGCCCACCAATCTCTACGGCCCCGGCGATAACTACCATCCTGAAAATTCCCATGTCATCCCGGCGCTGATCAGGCGCTTTCATGAGGCAAAGATAAAAGGCGCGCGGGAAGTAGTGTGCTGGGGTACCGGCACCCCCCGTCGTGAATTTCTCTATGTTGATGATTTGGCCGATGCATGCCTGTTTCTTATGGAGCATTACTCAGCACCTGAACATATTAATGTTGGTACAGGCACGGACATAACTATTGCAGAACTTGCCCGTCTTATTGCCAATACGGTGGGGTTTCAAGGTGACATTGTTTGGGATACCTCCTTTCCCGACGGCACACCGCAAAAACTGCTTGATGTCACAAAGATTCACCGCCTCGGCTGGAAACATACCACAGAACTTCCCGTAGGGCTAAATTTGACGTATGAGGATTTTTTAAAAGGTGGTGGACGACGATAAGAGAATACAATTTTAGGCAATAATGCGCCAAAGAGTTTTACATATAATTTTCATATCCGTTAGCAAGCTCATTTCCTCTAGATATTTTTCATATAGTGCAATTTTATTTGGCAGGACATCTCTAATATAGCCATCATTTGCATCCCCATATTTTTTTAAAATATCCTCCTCGTTCCTGTATTCCAAAGCTGCATAATCGGTAATGCCGGGCTTTATTGATAGTATGCGTTTATACTTGTCCCTAAAATGGTTGACATACTTTTCAACTTCCGGCCGTGGACCTACAATACTCATATCACCTTTAAGCACATTAATAAGCTGGGGCAATTCATCGAGTTTGTAATATCTTAAAACCCTCCCTATTTTTGTAATCCGCGGATCCTCACCCCGAGTAATCGCTGGTCCCAGCTTTTCGGCATTGACAACCATTGTTCTGAATTTAATCAAACGAAACTTTTTAAAGTTTTTGCCTATACGCTGTTGAAAAAAGAAAATGGGACCTCCATCACTTACTTTTATGAACAGCCCTATTATAAATAGTAAAGGGGACAAAATTAGCAAACCAACAGCAGCAATAAAAAAATCAATAACTTTTTTACCTATATCTTGGTACATCTTCATAATTAATGAAATTTTGACACACACCATTCAAAGATTAATTTCAACATATTCATGTTAAAATGCATCAAGTGGGTAATCTGATTTAATCATTTTCTAAATTAAGGGAGCCTCTAAAAATTCATTTTTCAGAAGGGTCGTTTTCATGTGTTGATTTTAGAGGCACTGTTTTATTGTTTATGGTGAACATTTTCAAAAATACTAAGGGTACAGCCTCACATAAGGCCTTCATCAATGCCTTTAAATGGGCTTTTATGCCCCTTCAGGCGCACCTATCCCGTGGTTGCCAGCAACGAGTAGCGGTTGATATTGTAGGCAAGGTTGCGAAGTCCGATTTTTATCCGG
>JAOAHH010000038.1 GCA_026415325.1 Thermodesulfobacteriota bacterium
CCGTCGCCGTTCACATCGCCGGCAGCCAGAACATGCAATGGTTTCCCGGGAATGTCATAGGTCATCGCAGGCGCTGCAGAGAAAAAAGGCTGTGGCAGAAGCGGTGCCGGTTTGACCTGTTTTTGGAGCCGATGACGGCGACGCTGAGCCGGCTTTGCTTCAGGCATATCAGATAAATCCTCTCCAGCTATCTCGGTCTCCTCCTGCATACCCCGACTGACTGATGAGACGGAAGCCATCTCGCTTTTGGGTGTTGACATCTCAACATCCTCAAGTTGTGGCCGTACTTCCTGCGTGATGCTGTCCGGAACCTTGTGCGCAAAACTGGTGACTTCAGGTATAACGGCATTTGCGTTGTCACACTGGATCGCAAGTGGCAGACGTGGCGCTCCGGAGCGCACATCCAAAAGCTGAGCATCAATACTGATAACCGAGCCGATTTTGGTAATGCTTCCGATAAGTGCATAATCAGCGCCGAGTCGTTTTGCCATTGCAATCTTATCCGAGACCGACCGCACCCCTCCTGATGGGAACTGTTGGTTTACCACAAATGAATCGATCACACCGATGCTACCCGGCACAGCAATACGTGACGGCAGGAGCGCCGCAACCCCCGAACTCAAATAGCGCACATCTTCACCTGCGTGGGTATCAAAATTGAAAATCACCACCTTAAGCTCACGTGCCAAAAGCTCATGGGTGCTCAGCAGTATGCTCCAGAGGAGCAACGTGAAAGTCAGCATCTGTCTCATATACCGCTTTCCTTTCTTTGCCATGAATTGTCCTGGTGAGGCTGACGTTTTATTTGCATAAAATACCTGTAGTGTAAAGATTTTTATGGTGTGTGTCGAAACATATGCCGACAAATACGTTCCTTTACCCGGGCTGTCGATCGTGGCATTGCATACGACAAAAAAATGAAGGCAGTATCATTTTTTTGTTGACATTCTAAATGAATATATTTTATGTGATAACCGTTTTTGACACACCCATGCCAAGGGGGCATTTTTCAACAGTAACTTTTTTAGAAGAAAGGAGTGTATCCATGAGAAAACGCGCGATAAAAACCGTCCTGTTCTGTATGGCAGCTCTATTGGTAGCCGTACCCTACGTGTACGCCGGCTATCTCGTCAACGAAGTAATTACCCTGTCACCCGGTGAAAATCAAACTCGGGAATTTCTTGTGTATGAGCCATTTGATATCAAAAACCTCGGACCTGCAGAGCCGTGGCTGATTATCTGCTCAGGTGACAACGACACCAAATGCGGCAAACTCTCGATCTCACTTACAACCAGTGCCAAACCAACCTTCGGCTCCTATATGGACTATTCAATGATCGGCGTTGCATATGCTATGGGCGGAACACCTGAAATCATCAATCAGGCTGCAACCACGCCGTGGCCTGCCGAAAAAACCATCAAGCTGAATTCGACCTTCGGGATTGTCTACGTGGCTGCACTGATCAACAAGATCAAAGGCGATGTCCCTCTGCCCGCCGAATTCAAGATTGTATTCAAGCTGTCAGTCGCTGAATAGCAGCGTATGCACACCTCAACAAACACTGAATAAATTTATGTCATAGAAAGTGGGGATGCAATGACACGATACGTAAAGATACTTTTGACGGTTACTTGCATTTCCTTGTTGAGCTTCGTCACGACCACAGGGGCAGCCGATCCCGAGTCTGCAAGTGTTGAGAAGCAGATCCAGATGCTGAAAAAGCAGATGGAGCAGATGCAGAAAAAGATGGAAGAGCTCCAATCCCAGCTTGAAAACGCAAAGCAGGATGCGGCGCAAGCCCAAAAACAGGCTGAACGAGCCTCTCAGGAAATGCAGCAAAAAATGGCCGAGGTTTCCGGCAGATTCAAGGTGCTGGATGACTTGTCGAAAAAGTTCAGTCATATAAAACTCGGCGGCTACATCCGGTCGCGCTGGTGGGAAGGCCAGAAAGAACAGAACAGCTTTGACGTGACTGAAATCGCATTCAATCTGCGCTATGATGTCAGCGAGAATATCTCTGGTGAATTTCATATATGGTGGCATCCCAGCGGCAATACTCCAGCACGGCCTGAATTTGGCAATTATCAGAACTGGGCAGGACCGACAACGTTCTTTGAATCTGCCTTTGCGGAGTTTAGAAACCTGAACATCGGGCCGATCGAAGGCAAACTTATCGTCGGGAAAACCAGAAACTTTGCGTATGGTATTGTCCCTGCCGGCAATCAGGATGGCCGCGTCACCAGCGACTACAGCCTTCTGCATTACAGCCTGAACATTTCCCGTATTACGGGTATTCAGTATCTGACCAAATATAAAAACTTCCGGTGGAATTTTGCCGTATTCAACGGATACGGGTATGCTGATGGCAGCAGAGCAAATGCATATGGATCGCGCCGCACTGCTGAAAATCAATACGTGCGGTTTCTGCGGGTTACTCAGCTCAATCTCGATGATAACAACCACAAGGCATTTAGCACCCGACTTGCTTATGTGTTTCCGAAAACCGATTTCATCGACAAACTTGAAATCGGCGCAACCTATTTCCATCAAAAACTCAGCAAGTATGACCTGGCCAATATAAATTCGATAATGGGTTTGAATCCCGGAACGAAGGGAAATTTCTTTGGTGATCGCACCAACAAAAAAAGCGACTGGAAAGCTGGTCTCGACCTTGCGTATGATTACAACATGTTTACCCTCAAAGCAGAATACTTCAACGGGAGCGTCGCCGGCATTGATGCAAACTGGTGGCATGTTATGCCGGGTCTGAAGTTCAAAAAATTTAGGACCGATATTTACCTGCGCTATGCACAGGCCGAATACAAAACCGATGCCGTGCCTGATATTACAGGAAGCGGTTCATGGGATAAGTCAGAGTGGACACCGCTGATTATTTACCATCTCCACGAACGGGCAAAACTGTATTTTGAATACTATTTCGAAAAAGAAGACGGCGCTGCAAAACTCGGCAACATCAACAACAACTTCGGCTTTGTCGAATTGATTCTCTTCTACTAAGACAATCGAGGCAAAAAAGGTGAGCACTGTAGTGCTCACCTTTTTTTTTGCTTGATAAGCCTTCTTCAGCTATGTTAGAAAGTCGTGGCTTTATGGATGATGCGCAATATAATACTACAGTTGAAAACGATAGAGGAATATCATGAAAGTACTGCTTTCCGGCAACGAAGCCATCGCCCGTGGTGCTTATGAAGCAGGAGTGCGTGTTGCCGCCGCATATCCCGGTACCCCCAGCACCGAAATTCTTGAAACGATTGTCCAGTATAAAGATATTAATGCCGAATGGTCAGTTAATGAAAAAGTTGCCCTTGAGGTTGCCTTGGGCGCAGCAATTGCCGGTGTCCGTGCCATGGCATGTATGAAGCATGTTGGGGTGAATGTTGCTGCCGACCCATTGATGACCGCTTCGTATACCGGCATTACCGCAGGTCTTGTGATCGTTACTGCCGATGACCCGGACATGCATAGCTCGCAAAACGAACAGGACAATCGACACTATGCCCGGTTTGCAAAAGTGCCGATGCTCGAGCCTGCCGACAGTCAGGAAGCAAAGGATTTTGTCAAACTTGCTTTTGAAATCAGCGAACGATTCGACACACCGGTCTTTATCCGCACAACCACCCGTATCTCACATGCCAAGTCAATCGTCGAATTTGCCGAACCAGAGCATCGAGAACTACCCCATACCATAAAGCCACAGTTTGAAAAATATGTAATGCTGCCCCGCAACGCCCGGCTGCGGCACCCACAGGTTGAGGAGCGTCTCAAAAAGCTTGCCGCATTTGCCGACGAGTTTGACCGCAACGAACTTATCCTCCAGGAAACCGATATCGGTATCATTGCGAGTGGCACCTGCTACCAGTATGCACGCGAAGCGTTCCCGACAAAATCGTTTCTGAAAATTGCCATGGCTTACCCGTTGCCAATAAAGAAGATCAAATATTTTGCTGGACTCGTTGACCGGTTGTACGTATTTGAGGAGCTTGATCCTTTCTACGAAGAGCAAATCAAAGCCATGGGTATTGCGGTAACCGGAAAAGATGTGTTTCCGGTATGCGGTGAATTCAGTCCGATCACCGCACAAAACGGCATTGTCGGTAGCCGAACTCACAAGCCCGATGTGCCTTCACTTCCTGCGCTTCCGCCACGCCCGCCAAACATGTGTCCGGGTTGCCCGCACCGCGGCGTCTTTTACATCCTGAAACAGATGAAGGTGTTCGTGTCCGGTGACATCGGCTGTTATACTCTGGGCGGACTGCCGCCGCTCAATGCCATGCATACCTGCATCTGCATGGGGGCAAGTGTCAGCGGCGCGCTGGGCATTGATAAGGCGCTCGGCCCCAATGGTCTCGGCAAAGCGGTTGCGGTTATTGGAGATTCAACGTTTCTGCATTCCGGCATCACCGGACTTCTCGACATTGCCTATAATAAAGGCACCTGCACTGTCATTATTCTCGACAACCGCACCACCGCAATGACCGGCAGGCAGGAACACCCAGGCACCGGATTCACCTTGCAGGGGCAACCAACCAAGCAGCTTAATCTTCCTTCCTTGTGCGCTGCACTCGGTATCGACCATGTACGGGTAGTGAATCCATATAACCTCGCTGAGGTCGCAGCAGCGCTTCGGGAAGAAATCGAACGACCCGAACCCTCGGTCATCATCTCGCAGGCTCCGTGCGTCCTGCACCGCCGTGAATACAACCCGCCTGGTACCCCCTTCACCGTAAATGCGTCTGCATGCATCGGCTGCATGGCGTGTCTCCAGCTTGGCTGCCCAGCGCTTGTCTGGCACCCTGCTGAAAAGAGCGGAACGGCAAGTATCAACAGCGCACTGTGCACCGGTTGCACACTCTGCGCGCAGATCTGCAAAAAAGAAGCGATTCAAGCGGAGGCGTAACCCATGCAGGACACCAAAACCACCAATATTCTCATGGCAGGCGTCGGCGGACAGGGGGTAATCTTGGCAAGCGAGATTGTGGCTGAAGCCATGCTGC
This sequence comes from Thermodesulfobacteriota bacterium, assembly GCA_026415325.1. GTDB lineage: Bacteria > Desulfobacterota > WTBG01 > CAIYCZ01 > CAIRTM01 > JAOAHH01. Next base: position 5,017 of record JAOAHH010000038.1, read on the forward strand.
GCGCAGGCTATGATGTAAAGAAAAGCGAAGTGCACGGGATGGCGCAGCGTGGCGGATCAGTAACAAGCCATCTCAGATTTGGCACAAAAGTATATTCTCCGATCATCCCTGACGGCGAGGTTGATATCCTTTTCTCCTTTGAACTTCTTGAAACCTTGCGCTATGTGCATATGCTTGGAGCGCATCCGCTGATTATTGTTAATAATCAAAAAATCCTTCCGCCGTCGGTGATTATGGGAAAAGACCATTACCCGGACAACATTCCCGATCTCCTGTCACAGTATTGCGCTCGCGTCCATCTCGTCAGCGCCCTTGACATTGCCCGCTCTGCCGGCAATCCAAAAGCCCTCAACGTTGCATTTGTAGGCGCTCTGTCCCGGCATATCGACATTCCGGAATCAATATGGCATGATGCGATCGCTGCTGCGCTTCCCCCAAAAATAGTTGACCTCAATATCAAAGCATTTACCTTGGCACGTCAAAACCAGTAACAACAGCGAGAGGAGGGTTGCATGATTTGGAATGAGCACTACGAAACAATGCCCCGGGAAGAGCTGGAGGCATTACAGCTCAAACGTCTGCAGACAACGGTTGAGCGGGTGTATGCGACGGTACCGTTTTACAGAAAAAAATTTGACGAGATGGGGTTGAAGCCCTCACACATAAAAACCCTCAAGGATCTGAAACTGTTGCCATTTACAGTAAAAACCGACCTCCGGGACAACTATCCTTTCGGTCTCTTCAGCGTCCCCATGGAACACGTGGTAAGGGTGCATGCATCGTCGGGAACAACCGGCAAACCAATTGTTGTCGGATACACACGCCGCGATATTGATACGTGGGCGGAATTGATGGCGCGCACACTCACTGCTGCAGGCATTCACAAAGGGGATATCGTGCATAACGCCTACGGATACGGTCTGTTCACCGGCGGACTCGGTGCGCACTATGGCGCCGAAAAAATCGGCGCCTCGGTAATTCCCATCTCCGGGGGCAATACAAAACGCCAGATTATGATCATGAAGGATTTCGGCCCGACTGCGCTGACCTGCACACCATCCTATGCCCTGCACCTTGCAGATGTCGCGCGCGAAATGGGGCTTGACCCTGCAAAGGATTTCAGACTCAGGGTAGGATGTTTCGGCGCAGAACCGTGGTCTGAAAATATGCGCCAGCAAATCGAGAAAACCTTTAATATCGACGCGATCGATATTTTCGGCCTCAGTGAAGTGATTGGCCCTGGTGTTTCTACCGAATGCCTTGAAGCAAAAAACGGTCTCCATGTGTTTGAGGATCATTTCATTCCGGAAATCATTGATCCGAAAACTGGAGAGCCGCTTCCGTACGGTGAGCAGGGTGAGCTCGTATTTACCTCAATCACCAAGGAGGCATTTCCCGTTATCAGATATCGTACCCGCGATATCTCAAGCCTGAACTGCGAAATTTGCAAATGCGGTCGTACGTTTGTCCGCATGGCCCGCGTTACTGGCAGAACCGACGATATGCTGATCATCCGCGGCGTTAATGTATTTCCGTCGCAGATCGAAAGCGCACTCATGCAGATCGAAGGCCTTGAACCGCACTATATGCTGATTGTCGACCGCAAAGACAATCTTGATACCCTTGAAGTGCAGGTCGAGGTCAATGAAAAAGTTTTTTCAGATGAAGTAAAAAAGCTCGAGCAACTAGAAAAGCGCGTAGTCCGTGACATCAAGGAATTATTCGGTATTACCTGCAAATGCACGCTGGTTGAACCGAAAACAATTCAACGCAGTGAAGGCAAGGCACAGCGGGTTATTGATAAACGGAAAATTTGATTGCCGTAAACCTGAATCTTTTGAAAGCCCGCTGTCCGGCAGAAGCGGCTTGCGCCGCGAAGCAAATCGCATCGAACGGTGCTCGTGAAAAATTGCAAATAATTCTCGATAAAGGTAAGGAGGCCCCCATGAAGGTGCAACAGGTTTCCGTATTTTTGGAAAACAAGTCAGGACGGCTTGCTGAAGTGACCCGTGTGCTTGCACGGGCCGGTATCAATATTCGAGCACTTTGCATAGCCGATACATCGGATTTTGGCATCCTGCGGCTCATTGTCAACGACGTTGATAAAGCGATGACGGTGCTCAAAGACAATGATTTCACGGCAAGCAAAACCGATGTCGTCGCTGTCGAGGTTCCCGATACGCCAGGCGGGCTTTCCCGGATTCTGGACATTTTGGAGCACCATGCTATCAATGTTGAATATATGTATGCCTTTGTCGAACGCAGTTCTGACAATGCGATCATTATGTTCAGGTTTGATGATAATGATAAAGCGATTGCAACTCTTTCCGCTGCGGGCATTACTATCCTCAAGGGTGAAAAGGTATACAGCATATAAAACGACAGACCCATAGCCAACCCTTAACGAAGGAGGAGAAGCCTATGAAGCGATCGTATTTATTTATCGGTGCCGCGGTCTTGTACTGTCTGTGCGCGCACCATGCCATTGCCGCAGAGCCGATTAAAATCGGCGCGCTGTTTGCCGTAACCGGTCCGGCTGCGTACCTCGGTGAACCTGAAAAAAATACCGTGCTCATGGTGCAAGAGCAGATCAATGCTGCTGGCGGTATCAATGGGCGACCGCTTGAGATTATCGTTGAAGACACCGAAGGCGATGAAGCTAAGGCTGTAATGAAAGCAAAAAAGGTCATCACCCAGGACAATGTCGTTGCGATTGTCGGGCCAACGCGCAGCGGTACAACGATGGCGGTGATTCCCATTGTCGAAAAATATGAAATACCCTTGATATCATGTGCAGCGGCCGAAGACATTGTCAAACCGGTTAAGAAATGGGTGTTCAAAACCCCCCAGAGCGATGCTGATGCAGTTCGCGTAATTTATGAAAAAATCCGCGCAATGGGATTGTCAAAAGTCGCCATCACAACGGGCACGACCGGCTTTGGCGCTGCGGGGAGAGAACAACTGAAAAAGCTGGCACCTGAATACGGCATTACAATTGTTGCCGATGAGACCTATGGGCCGAAGGACACGGATATGACCGCGCAGCTTACCAAAATCAAGGCAACAGATGCTCAGGCAATTATCAACTGGGAAATCGTCCCCGCGCAAACTACGATCATCAAGAATAGAAAGCAGCTTGGCATCACGATACCGCTCTTTCAAAGCCATGGGTTTGGCAATATCAAGTTTGCCCGTGATGCCGGCGATGCAGCCGACGGTGTACTCTTTCCAGGCGGCAGACTTCTTGCTGTTGAAACGCTGCCCGACAGCCATCCCCAGAAAGCCCTGCTGGCAAAATATAAGAAAGACTACGAAGAAAAATACAAAACCGATGTAAGTACCTTCGGCGGTCATGCATATGATGCGATTATGCTGGTGATCGCAGCGCTCAAGGCTGTGGGGCCGGATAAAGCAAAAATTCGCGATTATATTGAGAACACGAAAAACTTTATCGGAACCGGCGGTATTTTCAACTACTCTCCTGACGACCACTGTGGGTTAAAAAAAGATGCATTTGAAATGCTGATGGTTAAGGGCGGTAATTTCGTCGTAGCGCATTAACCTGCGCTCTCCTCGGAGAAGTTCTTAAGACAACGTCTGGATCATGACACAACGGCACGGTCCAGACGTTGTTTGCTTAATGGGCTACCGATGGTGACCGGAGAATTTTAAAGACTATTCGTCCTCGTAAACGATACGAGGGCATTCACTCCATATATCCTCAAGTCCGTAAAAGGTTCTCTCTGCAGAGTGGAACACATGCACAATGACATCGGCATAGTCAAGGAGCACCCATCGCCCGGTTCGCATGCCTTCGATGCCGAGCGCTCGAAACCCGGCCTCTTTCATCGATTCCTGGAGGTGTTCGGCAATTGCCTGCACCTGCCGCGTTGAGGTACCGCTGCAAATGACGAAATAATCGGCAAACGATGCGTGCTCGTGGATATCAATAATCAGCACGTCATGGGCTTTCTTTGCAGCCACACGCTGTGCGCAAAACAAAGATTTTTCTTTTGCATCCACAGATCTGCTCCGTAAAGGAGTACCTTATTGCAGAGAGCTCTCTCTCCTACCCGCCCCGTGCTTTCCGGTACAGTGCATGCCGGTAAATATATCGTTCGACAGCGTCGGGAACCATATATTTTATCGATGCGTCCGACTGCACCGCACGACGAACTGCAGTGGAAGAAATATCAAGCAGGGTAACACGTCGATAAAACACGCGGTATCCTGAGCGGTGCTCATACAAACGCTCGATTCGGTTTTTTTTGAATGCTCTTCTGATATCGGGTGGTATCAAATCGTCAAAACAACACGATTCACCCGGCCGATCCATAACAATAAAATGGCAAGCTGAAAAAAAATCTGGATAATATTTCCAGGTATAAATTTCCCGAAATGCGTCGCTGCCGATGATGAAAAACAGTTCATCAGGGGGATGGAGTCGGCTGTTGAAATATTGGATGGTTTCAAATGAATACGATGTGCCGGAGCGCCGCAGTTCAATGTCGGAAACACTAAAAAAAGGGTTCCCGCGAACGGCACACCTGACCATTGCAAGCCGGTGAGGAGCAGGTGCAACCTGTGCATGTTTATGGGGGGGGAGATATGCGGGAACAAAAACAACGCGTGATAAGCCGCAGAGTTGTCTGATTTCCTCGGCAGCACGCAAGTGGCCGAGGTGAATGGGATTAAACGTTCCGCCAAAGATGCCGAGTGCTGTCCCTCGCAATGTTTTACTCTCGTATCTGACCGTTGCCGTACACAATAAACTTGGTGGTAGTCAGCTCTTCAAGCCCCATCGGTCCAAAAGCGTGAATTTTTGACGTACTGATCCCGATCTCTGCACCAAGCCCAAGCTGACCGCCGTCGTTGAACCTCGTCGATGCATTCACCAGCACGACCGATGAATTGACCTCATTGAGAAAGCGTTGTGCATTCTCATAACTATTGGTGACGATCGCGTCGGTGTGCTGCGACCCGTACGTATGGATATGTGCAATCGCCTCGTCAATGCTGCCAACCACTTTTACAGACAGCACAAGATCAAGATATTCTTCGTACCAGTCTTGTTCAGTGGCAGGATCGACATCAGGAAAAAACTTTCGAGTGCATTCGCACCCTTTGAGCCGAACCCCTGCAGCACGAAATTGCCCAAGAAGCCATGAAAGATGGCGTTCGGCAAAGTGCTCGTGCACCAGCAGAGTTTCCATTGCATTGCAGACGCCGGGCCGCTGCACTTTGGCATTCAGGGCAATCGTAGCTGCCATACTTGGATCGGCAGATGCATCAATAAAAACATGACACACACCTTTGTAATGAGCGATAACCGGGATGCGGGAATGTTCATAAACGGTGGCAATCAGCGATTCGCCGCCCCGCGGAATGACCACATCAATGTACTGCTGAAGGCTCAGCAGTGCCAGTACCGCAGCACGGTCGGTCACCGGAACGACTTGTGCCGCCGTGCTGGGAATATCTGCCTGCTCGAGTGCCTGTTGCATGAGCGTGCCGAGCGCACGGTTTGAATGCAGCGCTTCCTTGCCGCCGCGCAAAATAACTGCATTGCCAGATTTCAGACACAGGATACCGGCATCGATGGTAACATTCGGTCGCGATTCATAAATGATGGCGACAACGCCGAGCGGAATACGCTTGCGCCCAACGAGAAGCCCGTTTGGACGTCGCCACAGACGCGTCACCTCACCGACCGGATCCGGAAGCTTCATCACATCTTCAATCCCTGCCGCCATATCGTCGATAACTTTGCTGCTCATCGTCAGGCGATCGATAAAGGCAGCGCTCTGCCCCTGCGCGCGTGCTGCAACAACATCCTTTTCGTTTTCCTGCAGCAGGTACTGCTTGCTGTCCCGCAGCAATGATGCCAACACAGCAAGCGCCTTGTTTTTCTGAACAGTGCTCACCGTTGCAAGCTGACGGGCAGCATCCCGCGCCGTGCGGGCAATTTCGATCATCTGCTCCTGGATGCTCATGGTGACATACTCCTCAATATCATAAAGAGCGACACTTCAAACATGGTTACAGATCCTTTAAAATAACAAGGTCATCGCGATGTATTACTTCCGGGCAAGGACAACGGCCAAGCACATTTTGGATTTGGGATGTTTTAAGTCCCTTGATTTTTTCGATGTCTTCGGAACTGTATGCGGTAATACCGCGGGCAAACTCATGGCCGCTGCTGGTACAGCAACTCACTGCTTCGCCGGGTCCGAACGTTCCCTTGACGCCAACAATCCCACTGGGGAGCAGACTCCTCCCCTTTCCAACCATCGCTGCTTCCGCTCCTGCATCCACCTGAATAATACCCTGCGGCTTCAGCGTAAACGCAATCCAGTGTTTCCGGCTTGTAAGCTTGTTTTCCTTTGGCAGGATAAGGGTTCCGACCTGTTTGGCTGAAAAGATATCGAGCAGAATACCCGGCTGTTTGCCATTTGCAATAATGGTCGGCACGCCGAAGAGGGCTGCTGTTTTTGCAGCCTTTATTTTGCTTGCCATACCGCCACGAGAAATCGTACTGTGTGCAGCGCCTGCAAGCTGCTCGATCCGGGTATCAACATCCTGAATCAGCTGAATAAGGCGGGCATCTGGTGCTGCATGCGGATCTTTGTCATACACGCCGTCGATATCGGTCAGAATAATGAGCAGATCCGCCTGTGCTACATTGGTTACCAACGATGATAGATAATCATTGTCACCAAACTTTATCTCGTCGACGACCACTGAATCGTTTTCATTGATGATCGGAACAACACCCAGCTCGAGCAGGCTCTCCATTGCATCACGAATAGTAAGAAACCGCTTCCTGTCGCGCAGATCGCCGTGGGTTAAAAGCATCTGCCCGACGTTCATGCCGTGGCGTGCAAACAGGCGCTCGTACAATGCCATGAGCCCTATCTGCCCGACGGCTGCGGCTGCCTGCTCCTGCGCAAGTGCGCGGGGACGTTCCTTAAATCCGAGTTTCCCCATGCCGGTCGCCACCGCACCGGAGGTCACAATCACACTTTGAATGCCACGGCTTTGCGCAAGGTGCGCGATCGAGCGGGTTATGTCAACAAATACCTTTCGGTCCAGTTTCCACGACGGCGTGGTCAGCACATAGCTGCCGAGTTTTACAACCGCCCGTCTGACTTTTGTGATAATGTCTCTTCGGAGCTGCTGGGTCGGCACCGTTATGCTCACGAGCCGGTGGTTACGGGAATAATGCTCACCTTGGTGCGATACTTCCCAAACCGCTCGAATTTCACCATGCCGTCGATCTTTGCAAACAGCGTAAAATCCTTCCCCATGCCAACGTTTCTGCCGGGATGAAATTTGGTGCCGATCTGCCGCACCAGTATGTTACCGGCTTTGACGATTTGTCCGCCGAACCGTTTTACGCCAAGCCGCTGGCCAGCACTGTCACGACCGTTTCGTGAACTGCCGCCTGCTTTTTTATGCGCCATACCACAATCCTCCTATGGTACTGGTTTAACCTCTTTGAGATACTTGAGAAAATCGCTCTCCGTACCCAGAACAAGATGGGTATCGTCGCCAAGGGCACGTTTGTAAATATCAAGGCTCCTGACAAATGAGTAGAACTCTGGATCCTTCCCGAATGCTTCTGCATAAATGCGGGTTGCCTCTGCATCGGCTTTCCCCTTGATTTCCTCGACCTGCCGGTATGCCTCGGACTGGATCCGACGGAGTTCCTTTTCCATATCGCCTTGAATCTTTTTGCTTTCTCCTTTTCCCTCAGAACGGAACTTTTCAGATATTTGCTTACGCTCGGCAATCATCCGTTCATAAACCTTTTTGAGCACTTCTTCAACATAATTGATCCTCTTGAATTTCACATCGACCAGTGCTATGCCAAACTGCTCCAATTTTGGTGCCGCCTGTTTCAGTACGCCGCTCGTCATGGCCTCCCGTCCCACCTTGATCTGAACCTGACCTTCTATTTTATCAGGCAGGCCTGCGGTTGAGATCTGTTCGGTTTTCAGCAACCGGTTTGAGCTTCGCACCACTTCGATTAAATGGTGTGAGGTCACAAAGTTATAGATAGTGGCGTCAAGGATATCGTCAAGTTTTTTCTGTGCCGCCTGTACATTGTTGACCGTTTTGTAAAACAGCAGCGGATCTTTGATATACCATCGGGCAAATGCATCAACCCAGATAAACGTCTTGTCTTGTGTTGGCACTTGTCCCGGATCGCTATCCCATGCAAGGATGTTTTTGGGGAAATAGTTCACCGTCTGAATAAAGGGCATTTTGACATGAAGGCCCGCTTCGGTCACCGCATCGCCGACCGGTTTTCCGAATTGGGTAATAATAGCCTGTTCGGTTTCGTCAAGTGTGTAAAACGGTTGCCCGAGCAACATCACCACAATAACAAGGAGGATAATAATACTCGATATGTTTTTCATTCCTTTTTTCCCCCTTGCGGTTGCGTCAGGTTCAACAGGGGCAGCAGCGACCGCTGATCTGCATCGATGATATATTTTGTGCCAAGTTTTGGCAACACTTCGCCCATAGCCTCAAGATAGAGTCTCCTGCGGGTAACGTCTTTTGCTTTGCTGTATTCCTGCCATAAAGCCATGAACCGGTTTGCATCGCCGCTTGCACGGTTAATGCGCTCAAGGGCATATCCTTCCGCATCCTTGACAGCGCGCTCGGCCTCGCCTAGCGCTTCGGGGATTACTTTGTTATATGCCTCGCGCGCCTGATAAATCATCTTTTCCTTTTCCTGCATTGCCTGATTTACCTCATTAAACGATGGCTGTACCGGCTCGGGAACGGTCGTCTTTTTCAGCTCGAGGTTCACAACCGTAATACCGGTGTCAGCATCGTTAAGAGCCTCCTGCAAAAGGCGTTTTGCCTCAACTGCAATCTCAAGCCGTTCGGTGATTACTTCATTGATGCTTCGGTCGCCGACCACTTGCCGCATGATCGCTTCTGAGAGGTCGCGCAAGGTGAGTTGTACCTTGTTGACACGGAAAAGGTATTTATAAGGGTCACTGATGCGGTACTGGACAATCCACGGCACCACAGCGCAGTTCAGATCTCCGGTCAGCATCAGTGACTCATCCAGAAACTGCCGCTCCGGTGCATATTGGGTCCGCTCACCCGGCATAATGGTGCGAATACCGAATTCCTCGGTGTACACGTACTGCTCACGCACACGGGTTACCTTTTCGATGCCTGCAGGAAGCTTGAAATTAAGACCCGGAGTAGCAATACGAACAAACCGTCCAAACCGTTGGACAACCCCGACTTCACCCGCCTGAATACTGTAGAAACAGGAGAGAAGCAACAGTCCAGCAACCACAAGGCCGGCTATCAGAAGGCCAGAAAAACCCCTGCCGGTAAAAAACCGTTTCATATTCTGTATCGCTGCCTCAATGTCTGGAGGTTCCTGTCGTTTCCACGGGCCTCCGCGTATATTGTCGTTCCCGAAAGGCATGGATGTAGTTATCCTTTATTAAGGCACGGTATTCATTAACACGCAGCCCTCGTGTATTCTCTGGATCACAAAAATGGCTGCAGTGTTACCACCAATGAGGCAGTAGAAAACAGCAGCATATATTTCTCTGCTGTTACAATTCACTCACAATGCATGACGGCCTCA
>JAOAHH010000034.1 GCA_026415325.1 Thermodesulfobacteriota bacterium
CGCGACATTGATCGGCTGTATGAAAAAAAACAATTGGTGACCGGTGTTCCTTCGGGATTTTTTGATCTTGATGCAATGACCTCGGGATTCCAACCCGCAGACCTCATTATCGTCGCCGGACGCCCCAGCATGGGGAAAACAGCATTCTGTCTTAATATCGCACAGTATGCTGCTTCTGAAGCGCATGTTCCGACTGTCATCTTCTCTCTTGAAATGTCTAAGGAGCAGCTCGCGCTGCGCATGTTGTGTTCTGAGGCACGGGTTGATAATCACCGCCTCCGCATTGGCTGCGTTGCAGAAAATGAATGGGGCAAACTTGCAATGGCGGCAGGCAAACTTGCAGAAACCAACATTTTTATCGATGATACGCCCGGCCTCTCGGTGCTGGAAATGAGGGCAAAAGCACGGCGACTGAAGGCAGAGCACGGCATCGGTTTGATCATTGTCGATTATCTACAACTCATGAGCGGCTCCCGAACAAGAACCGAAAGCCGTGAGCAGGAAATCTCTGAAATATCCCGATCCCTGAAGGCGCTTGCCAAAGAGCTTAATGTGCCGGTCATCGCGCTCTCTCAGCTCAACCGTCGTGTTGAGGACCGAGTAGATAAACGACCCCACATGGCAGACCTTCGCGAATCAGGGGCGATCGAGCAGGATGCTGATGTCATCCTCTTTATCTACCGAGAAGAAGTGTATCACCCGGATAGCGAAGAGGCAAAAGGCAAAGCAGAGGTCATCATCGGCAAACAGCGCAACGGTCCGATCGGCGACATAAAACTGACATTTCGCAGCGAATATACCCGCTTTGAAAATTACACGGCGCGAGAACCGGTGTTTGCCTGATAACACCGGCACTGGCGCTGCACCCCTTGTGCTTTCCAGAAATAAAAAAGAGTATAAAATAATTTTCTTCCGCACATTGACACACCTCATAAGCATGATTATATTGTAAACGAACATATCGCACCGTATTGATAAAACATGTTTTTTGTTCACTTGGTGGTTGCAACACTGATACAAAACCAACAAAGACATACGTACCTGGCAGGAGGATGACTCATGGCAAAAGCAATCGGCATTGATCTTGGGACAACCAATTCGGTGGTTGCCGTTATGGAAGGGGGGCAACCCACCGTTATCATCAACGAGGAAGGCAGCAGGTTGACGCCTTCTGTTGTTGCATTTACCAAAGACGGAGAGGTGCTTGTCGGTCAAGTTGCTAAACGGCAGGCAATCACCAATCCTGAAAATACCATCTATTCAATTAAGCGATTCATGGGCCGACGGTTTGATGAGGTAACTGAAGAGATGAAAATGGTGCCCTATAAAGTCGTTCGCGGCCCCAATAATGATGTACGTGTTGAGGTGCGCGGCAAACAGTATTCGCCCCCTGAGATTTCCGCAAAAATTTTACAGAAGCTCAAAAAGTCTGCCGAGGCGTATCTTGGGACCGAAGTAAAAGATGCGGTTATTACCGTCCCCGCCTACTTTAACGACAGCCAGCGTCAGGCAACTAAAGATGCCGGAACCATTGCAGGCCTTAATGTGCTGCGCATCATTAACGAACCGACTGCATCTGCACTCGCCTACGGACTTGACAAGAAAAAGGACGAGACCGTCGCTGTGTACGACTTTGGCGGCGGGACGTTTGACATCTCTATCCTCGAAGTCGGCGATAATGTCATCGAAGTCAAGGCAACAAACGGCGACACCCATCTTGGAGGTGATAACTTTGACCAGCGCATTATCGACTGGCTTGTTGCGGAATTCAAAAAGGATCAAGGCATTGATCTGAGCAAGGACAAAATGGCACTCCAACGCCTGAAAGAAGCCGCCGAAAAGGCAAAGATCGAACTTTCATCAACGCTTGAGACCGAAATTAATCTGCCGTTTATTACTGCAGATGCATCAGGCCCTAAGCACCTGAACTACCGCCTGACCCGTGCAAAATTCGAGCAGATGATCGACGACCTTGTTGAAAAATCCCGCAAGCCGTGCGAACAGGCATTGCAGGATGCAGGCCTGAAGCCGAGCGATATCGACGAGGCTATCCTCGTTGGTGGATCGACCCGTGTTCCCAAAGTGCAGGAACTGGTACGGACGCTGTTCGGTAAGGAGCCGCATAAAGGCGTTAACCCTGACGAGGTGGTAGCGCTCGGAGCAGCAGTGCAAGCAGGCGTGCTTGCCGGTGAGGTGAAGGATGTATTGCTGCTCGATGTGACGCCGCTTTCACTTGGTATTGAAACGCTGGGCGGTGTCATGACACGCCTGATCGAGCGCAACACTACGATACCGACCCGCAAAAGCGAAATCTTCACCACCGCTGCCGATAACCAGACGAGCGTCGAAATCCATGTACTGCAAGGCGAACGGGAAATGGCTCGGGACAACCGAACGCTCGGTCGCTTTCAACTCGTCGGTATACCCCCTGCTCCTCGCGGGGTTCCTCAGATCGAGGTGACATTTGACATTGATGCCAATGGCATCGTCAATGTGTCAGCAAAAGACCTTGCGACCGGGAAAGAGCAAAAAATCACTATCACCGCATCGAGCGGCCTCTCAAAGGATGAAATTGAACGAATGGTGAAAGATGCCCAGATACATGCGCAGGAGGACAAAAAGCGGCGCGAAGAAATTGAGCTCCGCAATCAGGCTGACAACCTTGTCTATAATACAGAAAAAATGCTCAAAGAGCATCGTGATAAGCTCTCTGCAGCCGATATAAAAATGGTCGAAGACGCGATAAAAGATACCCGCGATGCCATCGAAAAAGGGTCTGTGGATGAGATCAAGGCACGCATGGAAGCATTGACCAATGCCTCCCACAAACTTGCCGAAGCAATGTACAAACAGGCAACAGCGGCTGGACAGGCCGGCGGTCCCTCCGGCGCCGATAAGCAGACTGGGGGCGCTGGTTCGGCACCCGGTGCTCAAGAAAATGTTGTTGATGCTGAATTCGAAGAAACCAAATAAGGAGGGTACTTTTTTCTTGACAACCGGGCGATTCACGGTCAATAAAAGCAAGGGAAGGATATCGTGCCTTCCCTTGTTTTTTATAGTACGTTGTGAGACGGTGATGAGCGTAGTATTACGCACTTGCGGTAAATAACAATCTATGATCAGCGAAAAATTAGGGCACAGACTCGACGAACCGCTTGCCGTTTTGATCAAGAAGACGTTTCTTGGATCAGTCAGTCCGGCAGCGCTCACCCTTGCGGGACTTGTTCTCAACATCCTCGCTGCCGCTGCAATCATTGCCGGATGGTGGAAGAGTGCGGCGTGTATCATTTTGCTTGCCGGCTTTTGTGATATGCTCGACGGCGCTGCAGCGCGCGTTCTGGAAAAAACATCGCCTTTTGGAGCATTTCTTGACTCCGTTGTCGATCGTTATTCGGACATGGTTATTCTGCTTGGCTTTATTGTCTACTATGCGACACGTCAAAACATCCCTATGGTTGTTGTGATTACCATAACCTCCATCGGCTGCGTCTTAATCCCGTATGCCCGTGCAAAAGCCGAATGTCTCATCCCCCTGTGTAACGTCGGCATCATGGAACGGCCTGAAAGGATCATCTTGCTTGCTGCAGGATGTTTGTTTGATCTCGTCGGGCCGTTGTTTGTAGTGCTTGCTGTGCTGACCCATATTACGGTGGCGCAAAGAATTTATTATACGTGGAAGCACACCCAGAAACCTGCACAATAATCGCTCGCAGGTGGTATATCTGACGCGTTCGGATAACAAGGAGTAATGGATATGGAAGAAGAAAAAAAAGAGAAAGGCTTCACCGTAAAAGACAAACGATTCTTTGCACAAGAAGAACCCCGTGAGACGTCCAATGCCGCTACCGATACACAACCGAATGAGAGGGGCGCATCACCTTCTGAGCAATCGTCGCCGTCGTCAGAACCGCCGCTTCCTGAGATTACGTTTTCCTCGTTCATCATTTCGCTCAGTTCCTCTGCCCTCTTTCATTTTGGCGATATTCCCGATCCCATCACCAACAAAAAACAGCGCAACCTCCCGCTTGCCAAACAGACCATTGATATTCTCGGTATTCTCAAAAACAAAACCGTCGGCAATTTGACAAAAGAGGAAAGTCAGCTTTTGGACAATTTGCTGTATGATTTGAGAATGCGGTATGTGAACGAGATCAACTCAGGCAAATCATGAAACAACCGGGGCGGCTTCGTGACGGATATTTGCGTTCTGTCTCCTGCAAAGATCAATCTCGGGCTCTCGATCATCGGCCGGCGCACCGACGGTTACCATGAGATCCAAACGGTTTTTCAAAAAATCGCCCTCTACGACGAAATTACGATAAAACAAACCGACGTACGCGGCTCTATTTCCCTCCGCGTCTCTGACCCATCGGTTCCCGACGACATGTCGAACCTTGCTGCAAAAGCTGCCGCGCTCCTTATACACGAATACGATATTCGCTGCGGGATTTCCATTACGATCAACAAGCGCATTCCGGCAGGTGCAGGGCTCGGCGGCGGAAGTAGCAATGCCGCGGCCACATTGCGGGCGATGAACACTCTTTTCATGTTGAACTTGTCCGAGGTTCAGCTGAAGCATCACGCACGGGCACTCGGTGCCGATGTCCCGTTTTTTGTGACCGATATTTCAACAGCCTACGGATTCGGTATCGGTGATCAGTTGCTGCCGGTGCATATGGGTGTACCGTTTTGGACGCTGATCGTATTTCCTAACATTCCGATCGCAACGTCGTGGGCATATGAAGCGTTCAGTAAATATAATTTATTGACAAAACAAAAAAAACGTATTAGTTATATCAATTCTTTTAACACACTCGAAGATATTATTAACAATCTGGTCAATGATTTTGAGCTGGTGGTATTTCCTGCGTATCCTCGGATCCGGATGTTGCGTGAGCGTTTATTGGAATGCGGCGCACGTGGTGCACTTCTGAGTGGCAGCGGGTCGTCGGTGTTCGGTGTGTTCGATTCCTACGCTGCCTGTAGGGATGCCTATGACGTCTTTGCGGAAGAAAAAAACAGCCTGCGGTTTTGCGCTCAGGCGCTGGTGCAACCGTGAGCATCTTCCGGCCACGCTCAACGTATCTCTGTATTGCGATATCGCACATCATGAAGAGACGGCATAAGGAGCAAACGGCGTGAACGGTCTAAAGGTTTTCTCCGGAAACTCAAATATACCGCTTGCCCGGGATATTACAACCCATCTACACGTTGCACTGGGTAAAGCAAATGTCTCGACGTTCAGCGACGGCGAAATTATGGTTGAAATCCAGGAAAATGTCCGGGGCATGGATGTATTCATCGTGCAATCTATCTGTGAACCAGTTAACAAACACCTCATGGAACTGCTGATTATCATCGATGCCCTGAAACGTGCGTCTGCCGAACGCATCACCGCCACTATCCCCTATTACGCATACGCCCGTCAGGATAGAAAAGTTTCTCCGCGAGTACCGATCACGGCTAAACTGGTTGCGGATCTTTTGACTACTGCCGGCGCCAACCGCGTTTTGACCATGGACCTGCATGCCGGTCAAATTCAGGGCTTTTTTAACATCCCGGTTGACAACCTGTTTGCATCTCCCATTACGCTCAAATACCTTCGGAGTAAATATAACGGCCATGAACTTGTCATTGTATCCCCGGATGCAGGGGGGGTGGAACGTGCCCGTAATATGGCAAAAAACCTCGGCGCAGGACTCGCCATTATTGACAAACGCCGTCTTCGTGCAAATGAGGCGGAAGTCATGAACATTATCGGCGATATTGACGGTAAACACTGCTTGATACTTGACGATATGGTCGATACCGCAGGGACGCTGACTAAAGCAGCAGATGCCCTGTGTAGTCGCGGCGCTGTGTCAATTGCAGCATGTTGTACCCATCCGGTGCTTTCAGGTGCTGCGGTTGAAAAAATCAATGCATCCTGCATTGAAGAACTCATCGTCACGGATACCATCCCGTTGAACGAGCGCGCACAATGCTCATCAAAAATCAAAGTGCTGTCAATCGCGGGACTGTTTGCAGAAGCCATTCAGCGCATCCATAACAACGATTCGGTCAGCTCGCTGTTCACCGTCGCATGAGCGCCAGCTTCGGAGATTTATTGTCAGCACAGCAAGGCAAGGAGATCGTATGAACGAAACAATTACTATTCGCGCCACACAACGAACAGAACACGGAAAAAGCAGCGCAAAAAAACTGCGCAGACAAGGTGGCATCCCAGCCGTGGTCTACGGTCATAATGTTCAGAATCAAAACGTCGTCCTTCGCGCTGCCGATATGACCAAAATGTTCAAACCCGGTCGGGAAGATGCTGAAGAATACCGTTTATACAAGTTGCTGGTCGATACCGATGATGACGCACAGGCAACCATGGTTATGATCAAGGAAATTCAGAGACATCCAGTCACCGAAGAAATCATGCACATCGATTTCTTTGCGGTGCATATGGATGAAAAAATTGTCGCACCGGTACATGTAAAAATTATCGGCAAAGCTGCCGGCGTAAAAATGGGCGGCATATTGCGACATATTCTCCGTGAAATCACGGTGAAAAGTTTCCCCGCAAACATCCCTCCGCACATTGATGTAGACGTGAGCAATTTGGAGATCGGCGATTCGATCCACATTCGTGATCTATCGCTGCCTGATACCATACAGGTACTCAACGACCCAGATGCAGCGATCGTGAGCGTCCTTGCACCGACCGTGCAGAAAGAGGAAGCACCGGCTGAAGCTGCAGAGGCTGCCGCAGCTGCTTCTGCTGCATCAGAGACTCAAAAAGAAGGGGCAGCGGCAAAGGACGCAAAATCATAACATCGATCTGCCAGTATAATAATATTGTCCACGGCAATTTGTGCCTTCCGCAAACAGCAAACCACGACTGATTTTCGGACTTGGCAATCCTGGTGCCCACTACGCTGCAACGCGGCATAATATCGGTTTTTTGACGATCACCCATATTGCCCAGCGCCACGCAATCCTGCTCACCAACCGCGGCTGCGGATGCGTTTACGGGACAGGAGCAATTCACAATATGCCTGTCGTCATCGCCCAGCCGATGGTTTTCATGAACAGAAGCGGTCGTGCTGTAAGCACTTTAATGGCGTGCTTTAATGCCACTGCGGATGATATCCTCGTCGTACACGACGATATGGATATTCCGTTCGGGTTTTTGAAAATCAAAACACGCGGAGGAAGCGCAGGTCATCTGGGCATCCAATCTATTATCGACCATCTTGCCACAAACGCTTTCACCCGTATTCGTATTGGTATCGGGAAACCACCTCGTGGCATTGCCCCACGTGACTATGTGCTCGGGAAATTTTCCGAAGATGAACAAGATAAACTGCCCGATGTGCTGGAAAAAGGTGCAATGTGTTGCGAAGCAATCCTTATGCATAACACTGCTTATGCAATGAACATGTTTCACCGATCGTCGAAAACGCCAACCGACCCTTCATAACCGTATTAGTTCTATGCCGGAACCCTTTACTTTGTCATGCTCGGCATAAAATCAGGTATGCAACGAAAAAAAATACCATGTTGAATTCTCTTAATTTTTTCGTAACAATACAAACACAATGCTCAAACCGCCGAAAAACAGCCTATCATATTGATATTGCTTGAAATATTATATGCTCATTTTTTGAGCAATCTGTTCAAACACCGTTAAATATGTCGCCAAAAGCTTTTTTCAACAGAGTTTTCCACAGCCATTTCACAGCACTTGTGGAGAGC
>JAOAHH010000049.1 GCA_026415325.1 Thermodesulfobacteriota bacterium
CCTTCGGATTTTACGTAGCTGCTCATCGCAGAGAGCACCGGAATTACCCGGTTATGCTGCAGGCTTTGTTGAACGATTGCCGCAACACTGCGCATGCGTTCTGCAGTGCCAAGGCTTGTACCGCCAAATTTTTGGACAACATACTGCATGAAAATCTTCCCCTTTCATTTATAAAAAAATCAAGGTCAGCAATTATAAGGTGCATGTCAAATGGATGTCAAATAAAAAGGCTGACGTTAAGAAGACATAACGTGAAACACATATCATTAGCCTACTGTTAGAGCAGGTTTCAGCTTACGAGATGGAGTCGATTCCGTATGTTGGACGCCATAATCGAAGAAGGCTGTTTATTGACTGACATGCTGCAAAACCGGGAGGCATTCGTAATCAAAGGTTGCCAATACATTAAGTCGGCGAAGCTTGAGGTGTGCAGGCAATGGATTAAACGGTGCTGCCCTATGGATTGTTTTTATTGCTTCTTGATCGAGGATGTCATGGCCTGATGAGCGCAGAATTTCCACATGCTTGAGCGCTCCGGTATGGAGAATTATAAAACGGAGCATAAGGTTTCCTGAAAGGTTTTGTTGCTTTGCTTGTTCAGGATAATCCCATACCGCATAGATTCGGGAGCTCAGGTGACTCAGATATGATGCAAACCGAGGATCGTGGTGGTTATGTGCATCAAGGGAAATAGTGGCTTCCCGTGAATCAGGTGAAAAACTGATCGCTGAGTGCTGCAATGGGGATGTTGTATTCCGTGTTTGTTTGGTTTGAGGCGGTGCCGGTTCTCCCCTTCGTTCTGACTCAGTTATTCCGTCGTTATGGTTTTGCAGATGCTGAGGTTTATCAAGAAAGTCAACATCAAAGATTTCACGGCGCGGAGGAGAGGAATGCGGTTTTTTTGAAGGAATAGCGATAAGAAAAACGCAGTGAATAAAAACCGATATCATAATAAAAGGTAGCAAAACATACTGTTTTAAAAATGAACATGGGAGTTGAGAGTCATCTGAGCGAATGTTAAAAGTTTTATTCTTACTTATCATTAGCTTTTTGCATAAATCACAAAAATTGTTTTGTCATTTTTTTTCC
The DNA here is from genome assembly GCA_026415325.1 of Thermodesulfobacteriota bacterium. Taxonomy (GTDB): domain Bacteria; phylum Desulfobacterota; class WTBG01; order CAIYCZ01; family CAIRTM01; genus JAOAHH01. Next base: position 1,090 of record JAOAHH010000049.1, read on the forward strand.
ACCAAAAAACGAGCAAAAAAACACAGACGCACTTTCTCGGATTCAACCCTATTTATTCGAAAAAACTAATGAAAAACCAAGAAAACAAATGATACTGGGATTTATTAGGTATTTTATAATATAAAAATAAGTTATTGTTTTTTATTGTAAAGTTGACAACCTTTATTTTGAATGTTATACAATTAATCAGACAAATGCTATTAATTGTGTGCTAATATCTTTTAGGAGATTTTAATGAAAAAGTTTGCCCTTTTGGTTTTCGGTATCGTAGTACTCTTTTCATTTGATCATGCCCATGCTGCTAAGGGCACAATTTATGGATATCAGTATGATTATGGCCCATTTTGTATTACCGAGTCAAATGAAGATTGCCTTGGCAACGGTCGCTGTTTTGCTTCCGTCTATATTGTTAAGAATTATCCCATTCCAAGTCAGACAGAATCTTTCCAGTCATTAATCATCGTTGTTCCCAATACCTCGATATTGATGCCCGGCTCAAACTACGGCATTCAACGATTTGGATTGAACTATAACGGCGATCCTGATGATCTTGAAATAAGTGTTTTGAAAAAAGTTGGAGATAACACGGTTGACACAAAATGGAAACTGCGCGTGCAATACGATCCCACAACAGAAATGCCCAGTGGTAGAAGCTTTGGCCCATTTGGGATTTTTGTGTATGATGATAGCACTACCGGAAATAACAGAAAAAATCCGCTCCTGTTGCATATCGCGACAAATGTGCCGAATGTTGATGTTTATGACTTTTATATACCCAATGTCAATGAGTATGTGTTTGCCTGCCATATTGCTGATTTCTCGGCTGCAGGATGCAGCAACATAACGAGCGCTTTATTTGCTCTGAAGGCTCCACAATCAACACTCGTTGAGCTTACTTCTTTTCGTGCGCGCTCTTACGGCGACCGTGTAGTGCTGACATGGACAACGGATGCTGAAATCGATAATGCAGGATTTTATATCTACCGTGCAGAGTCACCAGACGGAGTGTATGAGCGAATAACCGACATGATCATTCCTGCTTCTCCCGAAGGCTCACCTTTAAGCGGCGCAACCTATAGCTTTGAAGACCGCAATGTGAAGCTTTGGAAAAAGTATTACTATGTGCTTGAAGATATCGATATAAACGGCAACGTTACACGGCATATTAACAGCATTGCTACGGCCATGCCGCGATTTATCGATTTTCTGAATCAATAATCACCGGAAAGGGTTTGGCAAATAAGAAAGGCAGTGCCGTACGCGGCACTGCCTTTTCTTGTTTGCACACAATTATTAGAAATGCTTTTTCTCAAAAAGATTGAGCAGGGTTTGGGCAGCCGTTGTCGGTGAGAGAAGCCCGTTTTTAACACTGCGTGATATTTTCCCGAGCTGTTTCTTTACTGCAGGGTTGGCATTAAAACGTTCCTTGAGAGCATAGTCAATCATACTCCACATCCATTCAATTGCTTGGCGCCGTCTTTTTTCTTCAAACTCCCCTGTTGCCATCATCTTTTTTCGGTGTTCGAGCACAGTTTCCCAGATTGTATCTATTCCTTTCATTTCAAGCGCGCTGCAGGTAAGGACTGGCGGCGTCCATGTGGAGGTTGACGGCACCAGGAAATGCATGGCAGAGGCATAAGCGCGCTGTGCTTCCAGAGCTTTCGGGATATTATCTCCGTCCGCTTTGTTGATAACCACCGCATCTATCAGTTCAAGAATCCCTTTTTTCATCCCTTGCAGCTCATCGCCAGCGCCGGCAATCAACAAGAGGAGAAAAAAATCGACCATGGCAGCAACTGTGGTCTCTGATTGTCCTACGCCGACAGTTTCGATAATGATCACATCAAATCCTGCAGCCTCACAGACAAATGCAGCTTCACGGGTTTTTAGGGCTACCCCGCCGAGTGTGCCGCCCGAAGGGGAGGGTCTGATGAATGCAGCAGGATTTGCAGCAAGCTTTTCCATACGTGTTTTGTCCGCAAGTACGCTGCCGCCACTTCGTTTGCTACTCGGATCAACCGCAAGCACAGCAACACGATGACCCTGCTGGGTGAGTAGGATACCAAGGGATTCGATAAAGGTACTTTTTCCCGATCCTGGAATGCCGCTGATGCCAAGACGAATTGCATTACCAGTATAGGGAAGCAGACGGTCAAGAATAATGCGACTGAGTTCTTGATGGTTTGGCAGAGAACTTTCGATCAAGGTTATGGTTTTTGCAAGTATGCGGCGGTTGCCGGACAACACTCCCTGTATGAACTGCTCAGGATCATGCAGTGCGGTCATGATACACAGCCCGGAATCTAATCGTGCTCTAACAAATCCAGTATTTTATGAGCTGAATCTGTGACTACCGTTCCCGGACCGAATACTGCGGCAACGCCTGCTTCCTGCAAAAAAGCATAGTCTGCAGGCGGTATGATACCACCGACCACCACAAGGATATCAGAAGCGCCGAGCTTTTTAAGCTGGTTGATCAGCTCGGGCACAAGAGCTTTATGGCCTGCAGCAAGGCTTGATACACCGACCACATGAACGTCGTTTTCAACGGCAATTTTCGCAACCTCCTCCGGCGTTTGGAACATAGGGCTCACATCGACATCAAATCCAAAGTCAGCATAGGCACTTGCAATCATCTTAAAACCTCGATCGTGACCGTCTTGACCCATCTTTGCGACAAGAATTCGTGGTCTGCGACCATGACGTTCTTTGAAGGTATCGCAGCGTTGGCGGAGTGTGGTGATAGCGTCGCTGTTGCCATATTCGGCGGCAAATGCGCCTGATATGCACTGGGTGGTTGCAATATATCTGCCGAACACTTTTTCAAGGGCTTCGGAAATTTCTCCAACAGTTGCCCGGGCTCTAACTGCAGGGATGGTGGCTTCCAGTAAATTGCCGCCGTGCGCGGCGCAGTTCATGAGCGCTTCAAGTGTTCGGGCAACTTCGGCATTGTTCCGTTTTGCTTTAATTTCTTTGAGCCGGGCAATCTGTTCTTCCCGAACCGAGCTTGAAATTTCTCGTACCTCAATGGGTGTTTCATCTTTAACAATGTATTTATTGACCCCGACGATGATGTCTTTCCCTTGATCGATGCGCGCCTGTTTTCTGGCGGCGGCCTCCTCAATACGCATCTTCGGCATGCCTGCTATGATGGCCTTTGTCATGCCGCCCATCGCTTCAATTTCTTTGATGATCTTGCGCGCCTCGTTGATAATCGATTGGGTTAAAGATTCCACATAATATGAGCCGCCGAGCGGGTCAACGACGCGGCAGATCTGCGTTTCCTCTTGCAAAATGATCTGGGTGTTGCGCGCAATCCGTGCAGAAAGGTCGGTGGGCAGACTCACCGCTTCGTCAAATGCGTTGGTATGGAGCGACTGCGTTCCACCGAGCACTGCGGCGAGCGCCTCGATCGTTGTTCTGATGATATTATTGTAGGGATCCTGCCGCGTGAGACTCCACCCAGAGGTTTGGCAGTGGGTGCGCAGCATGCGAGATGATGGCTTTTTGGGGTTGAACCTGCCGACAATTTCGTTCCATAAAAACCGCGCTGCGCGCAGCATGGCAATATCCATAAAAAAATTCATGCCGATGCCAAAAAAGAACGAAAGCCTTCCAGCAAACGAATCGATATCAAGCCCGGCATTGAGCGCAGCTTTAATATATTCAAGTCCGTCGGCGAGCGTAAATGCAGTTTGAAGCACCGAATTTGCCCCTGCTTCCATCATGTGATAGCCGCTGATGCTGATGCTGTTGTATTTGGGCATATGTTTTGAGCAATAGGCGATGATATCGGAAACAATGCGCATTGAGGGTTCAGGCGGATAGATATAGGTATTGCGCGTAAGATATTCTTTCAGGATGTCGTTTTGAATCGTTCCCTCGAGTTTTTCCTGTGGCACCCCTTGCTCTTCGGCAGCCACGATATAGCCTGCAAGCACCGGCAGTACCGCACCGTTCATAGTCATGGATACCGACATCTCATCAAGTGGTATGCCGTCAAACAGGATTTTCATGTCCTCGACCGTATCGATCGCAACCCCTGCCTTACCGACATCTCCGGCAACACGGGGATGATCTGAATCATAGCCGCGATGTGTTGCAAGATCAAAGGCAACGGAAAGCCCTTTTTGTCCTGCTGCAAGGCATTTGCGGTAAAATTCGTTTGATTCACGCGCGGTCGAAAATCCGGCATACTGCCTGATCGTCCACGGCCGTTGTGCATACATTGTTGCGCGAACACCTCGGACAAAAGGTGGTAGCCCCGGAAGTGTATTGACGCATTCGAGTTCCTCAAGGTCTTCGGCAGTATAGAGCGGTTTAATCGAAATACCCTCTGGACTCAACCACATGAGCGACTCAAGCGGACGATCCTTGAGCTCTTTTTGCGCAAGTTCTCTCCACTTTTGCAAATCGGGATGCCCTGCCATGGTAGCCTCCTCTCGTCATTAGAGAAGTAACGGTGGTTTTAATGTTCTTCGCGCTGCGAAAGCTCAACAAGAATCCCTCCTGTGGCTTTGGGGTGCACAAAGGCAATCAGAGCGCCACCAGCGCCGTTTCGAGGCTTTTCGTCGATGAGCGGTATTCCTTTTGCCTTTAACTCTTTAAGTGCAGCTTCTATATCATCAACCCGAAAGGCAATGTGCTGGATGCCTTCACCGCGCTTTTCGATGAATTTTGCAATGGGGCCGTCAGGAGCCGTTGACTCAAGAAGTTCAATCTCACTGTCCCCGACCGGCAAAAAAGCAGTGGTGACTTTCTGCTCGGCAACGGTTTCCGTGCCGGTCATGGTAAGACCGAGCACCTCTGTCCAGAAATTTTTTCGCTCATCAATACTGCTGACGGCAATGCCAAGATGGTCGATTTTAAGTATCTTCATAATGCCTCCGTTTCATCAGGGGTTGCCAGGTGGTTTCTGATCACACCACAAGGGATTACAATGGAGCACAATACGCTAACAATTTATCACTGTTCGGATTCTAAAACAGCGTGTGCAGTATAAAAGAAGACACCATGCCTGTCAATGAGGAAACAACGCTGAGCATCCATAATACGGCTATAACGAGCTACTGCGATATCGGGAGGTGCACTAGAGCCTCCAAACGAGATTGCCGTGTTCTGCCCTTACAAAATTTGCTCCAGTAGCGTGGTTGGTGGTTTGCAACAAATCCAATTTTTGCAAAAAAAGCACGATGGCCTCTTTTTTCTACCGTGCATGAGCGAGAAACATCAGTGGGAACAAATTATTTCTATGGCGCTCCGGCAGCGCGGGTGCGAGGGGCTGCTGCAAGCAGGTCATACTGAACGCTGTACTGCGTATTGACGAGCACAACTTGCCGGGCGCGCATGGTGCTCGGGTTTATGACGATCGGACCGAGCAAATTTGCGGTAACCGTTGCACCGCCATCGCTGATCGTGACGATGCAGAGAACCGCCGAATGCTGGGGATTATCGATACCGAGCGCATCAGCATCTTCCGAAGAAATTTCAACGCGGTAGTCCGGCAGAAAGCTGAGTGGATCGACAAGGACAAAGGCAAGTTCAGGGTTGTCAAGCGACTGAAGCCAGGTGAACGGTGAATTACCCTCCCGTTCGAGCAGGACGTAGCGCAGGTCATCAGGGAAACCGAGAATGCCCTCCGTAAACGTGATAATCCGAGAAGGATCGATATCGATTTCTCCAAAGCGTGATGTTTTGATCTTCAACACAACCTCCGTTTCTTACCGGCAGCAACCATGCAGGCATAGCAGCCGCACCTGACTTTTCTGACACCTTTTCATTTCAAAAGGCATCGTTATTTTGGTGCGAGCAAATCCTTAACCCGATCAAAGGCCGTAAGGTCAACATTGGCGGCATTGATGTTTTCCTGCCTAATGCGCTGGTAAATTTCTTCACGGTGGACTTTTACCTGCGCAGGCGCTTCAATGCCGACCCGCACCTGTTTGCCTTTAATGTCCATGATGGTGATGGTGATGTCATCACCAATCTGGATTCTCTCGCCGACCTTGCGCGTCAGAACAAGCACACGGGCCCCACGGTTGGTTGTGTCTGTTAGACAAATTGAACCAGTGAGAGCTGCGTAATCATCGCGGTGCTTTTCAATGACGCTTCATAGACCATTTGCCGCTGTGCAAGCTTGGTGACCGCATCGGCGATATCCGTATCTTCGGTTTCGGACAGGAGCGTTTCAGCGTTCAACTGGATATCGTCCAGAACCGAGGATGTGGTCTCAAGCTCTTTGAGCGACGTGCCAACATATGCCCTGACCTTTTGGATTTGGGTCATGGCGTCATCTATCCGGGGAAGAATGCGGCCGATTGCGGCTTGATCGTTTTCCCGGAGCGCGATGCGCAGATCCCTCAGCACGGTAAAAACATTTGTAGCATCCAAAAAAGCAGCTTGTCCAGTGATATTTACCGCAACCGTGCTGTTCTGTTGCACCGCAAGACGGATCTGGTTGTTATCACCTTGATACGTCACATTGAAGTTATCGTCTGCGACAAACGGCTGTGTGTCGGTTTTAAACCCTGAAAAGATATATCTTCCTGAAACCTGAGTATTGGCGATTTGCAGAAGCTGACGGAACAGTTGCTCTGCCTGCGTGGCGAGCGCCTTACGCTGATCCTCGTTGTAGGAGCCGGTTGCCATCTGTTCTGCAAGCACCTTTGCCTCGGTGAGTACATACCCTGCCTGTGCCAATGCCGATTCGGTATACCGCAGGAGACTGGTTCCTCGCTCGACATTTTTTTTATACTGCTTCAGAGCGCCCAGGAGCGTCCGGTAGTCGAGCACTTTCGGAGCATCGATTGGATCGTCAGATGGACGATTGATGCGTTTCCCAGAGGTAAGGGTTTCGCTCACCCGAAACATCTCTTCATACTGATTGGTGATGTTTACCGAAGTCATCGAAAAAATCATGCCTGAGGTGACGCGCATAGGCTCCTCCTGAGGACAGCGCTGAGTAGTGCGATTCAAAACATCATGTGCGTATGCTCAGCAGTTTATCAAGCATTTCGTTGAGCGCAGAGATTAGTTTTGCGCTCGCTGCAAATGCTTGTTGATATTTGATCAGGTTGATCATCTCTTCATCCACCGATACACCTGCGATCGATTGGCGGCGTTGCTCGTACTGCTGGATCATAAATTCTTCTTGGGTTACGCCGTTATTGACCTGCGCTCCATCGCTGCCAACACGACCGGTCAGCACCGAATAGAACTCACCGATGGTCATTGTCCCCTGTGCAAGAACTCTTTCATTGCAGAGTGCGGCGAGTCCAAGGGCATTCCGGTTATCGCCAACCGACACCCCGCCGGTTGTAAAATCGCTCGACACACGGGTGCCGACAGCAAGCGCTCCGAAACTGAAATCGCTTGCGTCAGATGTGCCCGGCGCAATACCGATGGTGTTTATTGAATCAAATCCAAGAGTTGCAGCGGCACCTGAAGTTGCCCACATAAGATCTAATGTGGTGGTATTGGTACCTTTATTGGTGATGGTGAACGTTCTCGTTGCAGCATCGTAACTCACCGAATATTCACCGGTGCCTTGAGCCGTAAGCCGTGTTTCGATTTCTTTTGCCAACTCATCGCCGGTATATCTGCCGGGGGTAAGGGTTGCCGTAAAGGCAATTCCGTCTTCCCGAAAATCAATGTCGTCATTGACGCCGGTTTTTATCTCATAGATGCTGCTGTGATAGCCAAGGGTAAATGCAGCGTTTGTTGCAGCGTGATCCCAGAGCAGGTAGAGATCATTGGTATTGGACGGATTGCTTGCGATTGAAAATTTTCGCGTTGCCGTATCATAGGAAACGGCATATGACTGGCCAGAGCCGTTCTGTTCCAGTTGTCGTTCGATTTCAGCTGCAAGCTGCTGCGCAGTATACCGGCCGCTTGGTATGACCACACGGTATGTCTTGTTGTCAAGCGTCCCGTCATCGTCAAAGACGATGGTGTTATTAGAGCCGTCGATATCGAACACATCGAGTGCTGCGGCGATCTTGCGGGGATTGCTTGCGGTCACGGAATCCAGAGCAATTGTTTTGGCGGCATCCATGACCGTGCTGATTGTAAATGCGGTTCCGACACGTGGCAATGCCGTATCATCGCTCATCCGCATCGAAAGGCCCGAAAAACTAATTGTATTATAGGCGACAACACTGCCGACCGGCGGATTATCGCTTCTTATCAGAGATCCGGCAGGAACTGGAGGGGTCGGAGCAGCAGAAAAACCGAGCAAAGCGGCGGCGCTTGACGATGTCCAGTCAAAATTGATGCTGTGCAGATTACCGGTAGCGTTGATTATGGTAAACGATCCTTCGCGGGCGTTGAACGTGACGATGTAATCCTGGCCAGATGACCCAGATGTCGATTCAAGTGCCCGTTCGATTTCAGCCGCCAACTGTGCGCCGGTATACGTGCCGCTTGTCAGGCGTGCCGTTACCGTGCCGCCCGTGCCGCCGTCGTCAAATACAATGCTGTTGGTACTATCAAGTACAATAAAAGTTCGCTCACAGTATCGACCGATATCGCTTTGGTCGGCATTGCCGGGCAGGATATTCGTGGTATCGCTGCTTTCAAATCCGAGCATCGATGCAGCGTTTGACGATGACCACAGCAAGTCAAGGCTATTGGTATTACCAGCATCATTTCTGATGCGAAATGTCTGGGCAGCAGCATCAAACGTAACCGTGTATGTCTGCCCTGCGCCGCTTGCCGCTTCAAGTTGCCTCTTGAGTTCTGCGGCAAGTTCATTGGGTGTGTAGGTGCCAGGTTTTAGTTGTGCAATACGTTCGGTAAGCGTTCCATCATCACGAAATACAACTTGGTCGTTTTGGTTTGCCAGAATCTGAATATGCTGCGCTGCATATGCATAGGTTCCTGCAACGAGGCTGCTTTTCGTCGCGCTGCCGGCTCCAACAGTCTCGGTTCCGGAGAATCCGAGCAGGCCGGCTATTGTTGAATCGAGAGCATCCCATTTAAAATCAACTGACGCTGCCCCTTTATTGGCAATGGTAAACTTTCTCGTGGCACGGTTGTATGACACCGCATATTGCTGGCCTGCCGCAGCTTTTGCATTGAGCTTTTGTTCGAGTTCTTTTGCAAGGTTGGCACCGGTATAATCGCCGTGAGAAAGGGCTATAATGGTGTCGCTGCCGCTATCATTAAACACAAGGGTCGCATTTTCTGCATCGATTCTAAACAGGTATTGCTCATTGAGCGTATCATAGAGTTCATAGCGCGGGTCGTCAGGGGGCGCATGGGTGAAACGCAAGGTAACGGTCGTTGCACAAAGCTTTGTCGGATCGGTTATCTGTGCATTGGAGATCCGCATACCGGCGGTCGATGTAACGGAAGAAATCGTTATCGGTACCGGGTTGAAAAAATAGTTGCCGGTTGAACCGTCAAGGCCGTAGCCTTGGTAATGCCGTCTGTTCACTTCGGTAACCAGGGATGCGGCAAGCTGGTTGAGCTGATCCATATAGGACGGTACGAGCTTGTCACGCACTTCAAGCAGACCTTTGAGTTTACCTCCTGAAATCTTGTCGGTAATATCAAGCGATGTGTCTTTATCCACAAAATGGATTGCGTACAGGTTATTGCGCTGCTCATCAACTTTTGCCGCAAGCGACCAGTAAAGGTTTTCAGCAACAAGCGGTTTTCCGAAACTTGTCAGCACCGTGATCTGCCCGTCCGGTGCTTCCAGTACCCGAATATCGATAAGCTCTGAGAGCTCTTCGAGTTTCAGTGAGCGCGTATCGGTTAGGTCGTTGGCATTGCCGCCCTGCGTTTCAGTGCCGAGGATCTGGCCGTTAAGCTGGGCAATTTCACGGGCAAGGCGGTTGACGGTTGCAATGCTCGTGACGATGCTGTTGTTTGCATCGGTTTGCACCTGTTCAAGATCAGCGTATTTGCGCTGGATCGTGTTTGCAAGCGACTGTCCGGCACGCTGTACAACCGCCCGTTCGGCAATGCCGGTCGGATTGTCGGCAAGATCGTGCCATGCATTCCAAAACTCGGTCAAAAGGGCATTGATGCCGTTATCACCTGTTTCGTTAAACACGGTTTCGAGGCGGCTCATATGGGTCTGCTGTGCCTGCCATCCTCCGAGCACGTTTTTTTCGAGCATGATGCTGTTGTTCAGGAATTTATCGTAACTCTTGGTGATAGCGGTTAGCCGCGCTCCTCTGCCGAAATAGATGCCGCCGATAAGCTGCGGATCGATGGTTGAAATAACCGGCTGCTGTCGGGAATATCCGGGTGTGCTTGCATTGGCAAGGTTGTGCGAGGTAACAGAAACGCTGGACTGCTGGACAAACAACCCCTCCTTGGCAATCTGCAGCGTCCCGAATATGCCGATATTGCTCACGGTCAAGCCTCCTCACGCAACAGTGTCGGTGCCATATTGTGCACTTTGAGCTGCCCGTTGCTTTCGTAGCAGGGCACACCCGATTCTGCACATTGGGTGAGAAACGATATTGAACTCATAATCGCACGAAGGGATCCTTTGATCAGCCGCTCGTTTGCAGCATTGAGCTCGCGCACGTCCCGTACAACCGAACGCAATGCGCAGTACGAGGAACGGACATCCGCGATATGGGGATCATCGTTTCGGGCAAGCAGACGCTCAAACGCGTCAAGCCCGTCAACCTGGGGGTCGTGGCGGGATAGTTTTTCGATGACTTTTGCGCAGGATTCGTCGAGCAGTTTAATCTGGAGGATGACAACCTCCTTTTTTTTGTTGTTGGCATGCAGGTCATCGATCGATGCGCTGAGGATAATGTCATGTTCCCGGCGCAAAATACCGTAGAGCAGAGAATATAGATCGATCTGCTTATGCAACAGCTTGTGAAGGTCGTCGAGTAATGCCTGCATAACACGCCTGCTTTCTTCAGGAACAGGCGGCGGGCGACCTTCGGCTCAGGAGGACGATCGCGGGTTAGGCAAGAATGTCGATGATGGATTCCCGTATGATTTTCCCGGCAACATCTCGGGTATCAACGGTGTAGGTGCCCCGCTCGACGGCTTCCGACAACGCCTTAACCTTGTCGCTCCTCACATCCGGCACGGTCTCCAGCACGTCCTTTATCCTGGAAAACTCGCGCGCCTTGTCGGAAAGCTCGACGTGGTCACCATCGGTGCTTGGGGTGCTAATTTTTCTTGTTTTTGCAGTCTGTTCGGCAGTGCTTTTACGCAACTGCTCGACGGTGCGGATAGATTCTTCATTGTGGATCTTCATGCACCTGGCTCCAGCATATCACCATCTGCAGTACAACATCTGCCATAGCGTTTCGACAAAAACAAGAGAAAACTTTAACCACCCTTCCTCAGCAAGGCTGCGCGATCTGTGTGATATTTTTTTGTTGTTGCCCCGTCAAGGGTATCAACCTGTCGGTTATTCTGTTTTTTCAACTGGTGGTACAATGCGTCGGCAATCCCATGACGGACATTGCCGGCCATGATTTTTGCGTATTCTGTGTCAAGCAACGACGTGTAGATGTCTTCGGCGCGACCGCCGTCGATGAGCCCTGATTTATCAACCGTTTTGCGCATGGTCTCGAGCAGCACCCCATACAGCAGGGATTCAAACTCGCGGCATTGCTCCCGGAGCCTCTTGTCGTTTGTATCTCCAGCAGAGGGTGCGGGCTGCGTCCGCTCTATGGCGCCTACCGCAGGATAGTACATGCCAATGCCGACACTCGTGGTATCCATTGTTAAATAATCTCAAGATCAGCCTGCAAGGCACCTGCCGCCTTGATTGCCTGCAGGATGGCGATCAAATCACGCGGCGTGACACCCATAGCATTGAGCCCCCGTACCACATCGCCGATGGTTGGACCTTCCTGCAGGAGGATCAGGTTCGATTTTTGTTCTTCAACTCTGACCTCGGTCTGCGGCACGACAACCGTCTGTCCTTGTGAGAACGGCATAGGCTGGGAGACCGCGGGCTGTTCTTTTATAACAATGCTTAGATTTCCATGTGATATTGCAACCGTTGCAATGCGGACTTTATCCCCCATGACAACGGTGCCGGTGCGCTCGTTCAGGACAACCCGTGCCCGCATATCGGGCTGGACTTCGAGGTTCTCGAGTGCAGCCATGAATGCAACTTTGTTGTCCAAATACGGATCGGGGATCGGTATGCTGAGCGTACCTGCATCAATTGGCATCACCGGACTGCCGATATGCTGCTTGATGGCTTCTGCCATACGAAGGCATGTTGTAAAGTCAGGTTGATTCAGGCTGATCTCAAGCGAGGATTTCCTGTTCAGGTCTAATGGCACTTCCTTTTCGATGATCGCGCCACCGGCGATCATCCCGACCGTCGGATGGTTCTTTTGCACACCACCCCCCGCAGCACCGCCAAAGGAAAATCCGCCGATCGAAATCGGGCCTTGCGCAACGGCATACACCTCGCCGTTTGGTGCTTTCAGGGGTGTCATGAGCAGTGTCCCGCCCTGCAGGCTATCAGCATTGCCGATAGATGATACGACGACATCGATTTTGGTGCCGACTTTAGCAAACGGCGGAAGGGTTGCCGTCACGACAACTGCAGCCATGTTGTCGACTTTGACGCCGTTGACATCGACAACGATTCCCATTTTTTCAAGCATGTTAACAAGGCTCTGTCGTGAAAACTTGGTTTTGTCGTCATCGCCGGTATCATTCAGACCAGCAACGATGCCATAGCCGATAAGCTGGTTGTCTCGCACGCCCTTAAAATGCGCTATGTCCTTGATGCGGATAGCATAAGCATCTGGCGCTATGGCAAGTGCTGCGATAATAACGCAGGTAACTATTCGCCATATGTTCATACAAACAATGTTGTTTTGTTGCTTGAACTTCATTTTTATCTTGTTATTAAACCATATACGGCCGCCGGATCACGAGTGTGCATCTCAGGCACAGCTATTAAAACGGCCAAATCCAGTCAAACACCCGGTGCCCGAAGCCGGGCGATTGCTTGTCGGAAATGATACCTTTGCCGGTTATACTGATCTTTGCATCTGCAATGGCGGTCGAAATCACCACATTATCGTACGAAATATCTTCCGGACGGATGATGCCGCTCAGCGTTATGAACTGGCGTTCGTTGTTGATCGTTATCTCACGGTTGCCGCGGATCAGCATATTGCCGTTCGGGTATACCTCGCAGACCCTCGCTGAAATCGTTGCAATGAATCTGTCTTTGCGTGCGGTGCTGCCGTCGCCGTTGAATGAGTTTTCGGTTGCGCTTTCAAGTTCTGGCTGAAACGGCGTTTTGGTGCGATCGGCAGCGGTGGTCGCATCGGTGTTTTTGCCCCAGAGATTATCCATGCCGAAGGACAAATCTTTTGAGCCGAAGAATTTTGTAATGCCCGATTTCATGCTGTTCTTTCTGGATAACTTGGTCGTCGCATTGCGCGACGCGTCGGAGGATTCCATAATTTTCACGGTCACAATATCATTGACCGTTATAGCCTTATTGTCGCCAAACAGAAATGCTCGTGAATTGTAGGGTGTCCAGAGCGATCCTTCATACGGGTTGTTAATAGACACATAACCTCGCCGTGTAGCGTTATCAGTGTCGACGTTTTTGCCGAATGCATGCTCGCCGGTGTTTGTACGAGGCAACAGACCCGTTGACATGCAGCTGATAAAGAGCATGGTGAGTGTCAAAACAGCGATCATGCTGAGGAGAGGTAAGCGTCGAATGACCATCAGTAGTGCACCTCGACAACTTTATTGTTTTTTATGTATCCGAAGACTTTGTTTTTCGAGGTCAGGTTCATGACCGGTATCACATCCCCTTGGTTGCCACCTGCGAGGGCTTCTGCCGGCGCGGTGATCGAAAACAGAGGCGCATTACAGGCAAGCGTCACGATATCACCTTTTCGCACCTCAGTATCTGCCTCGAACATCTCGTGGCGCAGGAGCGTGCCTGCACTGATACTTATTTTCAATCGTTTGCCCTCAAGCTGGTGGGGGTCGGTGACAACGCCTTTGGGAAGCGCAGACAGATCTTTTGTTTCCATGATGATGTCATCACGAGAGAACAGTGCATGCCGCTCGATCGCTTTTGCACTGACGGCAACAGGAACCGTTACTCTGATAACCGCAGATACCCGTGTGCGCTGTGTTTCTTTCCCGTTAACCTTGAAGATGATATCCGCATTGAATTTGCCTAGATAATCTTCTCCTGGCTGCACCGATACCCGGTAGTTGATGTCACCCGGCGGCAGCTGCACCGGTTTTGCGGAGACATCTTCAATGCTGACCGATTGTGCTTCCCACGGCATATTCGCAAAGATGAAGGAGCGGATTATGGCTTCGAGTTCTTCGGCGGAAAATTCACGTGATTTGCCCGTCACCGTTACTTCTCGCGGGCAGGTGATTTCAATTGTTTTAACGGCTATCCCCTGCTGCCTGAGCGCCGCAACAATCTGTTCTCTGCTCACCCGTCGTTCTTTGCCGGGCAATGGTGCCCGGCCAACGGTAATGCGTTCCAGCGTTTGAATATGTTCCGGAGCGCCTTCGAGGGTTGCGATATCGCCGAGGAGAATCTCCGGCCCGCCTACCTCAGCGTTCTGCTGTACCGTAATCCGCCCTGTTGGTTCGGCCCCAGATGGAATGGCACCAAGACAGATCCCTAGGAAAACAAAGAATAGTACAGCTAAAATATTACGCAGTCGCATATTCATGATACGAATTGATTATCGTTTCAACTGATTTGCTACCTGCAGCATGTCGTCCGAAGTCTGGATTACTTTCGAGTTAATCTCATACGCACGTTGACTGACGATCATGTTCACCATTTCCTCGACAACGCTTACATTTGACATTTCAAGAAATCCCTGCGCGATGGTGCCGTAGCCATCCTGCCCCGGGGTGCCGGTGGTGACAGGGCCAGAAGCGTCTGTTTCGACATAGAGATTGCGGCCGATGCTCTTGAGGCCAGCCTGGTTGGGAAACCGCGCAAGTTCGATGTTGCCGACTTCTGAAGGCACGGTTTGACCTGCCTGCAATACCGACACGGTACCGTCAGGCCCGATGGTGATGTTGAGCGCATCGTCGGGAATCGTGATTTCCGGCTCAAGCGGATACCCGTCCGAAGTTACGATTCGGCCGTCATTATCAAGTTTAAAGGCACCAGAGCGGGTATAGGCAGTTTCGCCGTCAGGTGTCCGGATCTGGAAAAAACCTTTCCCCTCAATCGTCATATCCAGTTCGTTTTGTGTCTGCATGAAATCGCCTTGCAAAAAAATCTTCTGTACAGCAACCGTGCGCACGCCATGCCCGACCTGAATGCCGGTAGGAACTTTGGTATTGCTTGAAGAGGCGGTACCTGCAAGACGGAGGGTCTGATAGAGCAGATCCTGAAAATCGCCCCTGCCGCGCTTGAACCCTGCGGTATTGACATTTGCGAGGTTGTTGGCAATTACATCCATATTGAGTTGCTGAGCCTGCATACCGGTTGCACCGGTCCACAATGCTCTGATCATGAGTCTGTCCTCCTGTTATTATGCACTGGCCACGCTCTCGATAAGCCTGCCCGTGCACTCATCGATCGAGGTAATCATTTTTTGGTATGCCTGATACATGCGGTTGAGTTCGATCATCGTAACCATTTCAGTTACGATAGTAACATTTGACATCTCAAGCGTTCCCTGATGCACCGTGGTTTGTCCTGCCTTTGTGCGCGGCGCTGCATCAGGCGGTGCGACGAACAGATTATGCCCTTCTTTTTTCAGTTTTGCAGGGTCGTCAAATTCAACGATTTCAAGAGATCCTTGAGGCTGGTTATCGATCATGACGTTACCGTTGATATCAATGGTGATATCGCCTGCCGAAAGACCGCTGAGCCCTTTGCCGCGCACCGGGAAACCGTCTGAGGTGATGAGCCTACCGTCCTGATCGAGGGCAAAATTTCCCTGCCGGGTATATCTGATACCGTTCGGGGTATCGACGGCAAAAAATCCGGGACCTTCGAGGGCCGCATTCAGCGGATTACCGGTTACCTGCATGTTGCCCTGAGAAAAACTTGTGCCTACTTTCATTGTCTGCGCGTACGCTATATCGTAAGGAGAAACGGGTTCTCCAGTCAGTGGTGCAGGCAGCGTTTCAGATTCATTGATGAGCATGCCGAGCTCTGTTTCAAAAGGACTTGCTACAACTTTATCCGCCTTGTAGCCTGAGGTGTTGACATTGGCAAGATTGTTTGCCGTAATATCAAGCCGCAGTTCTTGAAGCTTTGCTCCTGAGACCGCAATATAGATGCCGCTCTGCATTCACGTGTCCTGTCAGTATTTATTCTGTGCCAATCCACTGTTTATCAAGATACATGCCATGCCGGGCAGCAGGATAACATCATGGCAACACAAAGGGTAACTGTGTTCTGCTTCTCTATACAATTAATTGATTTTACAGGTTTTTTTGTTTTCTCTGAAAAAGCTCCCGCCTGCGTCGCATTATTTTTATGGACAATAACGGTTTAGGATACGGGCTGGCATAAGAGGAAATTTTTGCCTAACCTGCATTTTTGTGGTAAAGAAATATAAAAACAAAACCTGAGCGTGCACACGCATGCAGAGGAAAAGAAACGGCACGTATGTCATCATCGCACTGATATGTGCGGTTGCATTTCACGAATCCTCCGGTGCTGACGTCGAGGAACGGATCGATTTCTCGACAAAAAACATCATCGACGGCTCCACGTTTTCCTCCGAGCAGCATAAGGGTAGATGCATGGTGATCATTTTCGGCTCCATGTACTGCAAACCATGTATCCAAATGATTCCGATCATTAATCAGTTGCACGACACATTTAAGAATGAGGCGTTTACTGCTGTGGGCATCGATATCGATGTTACCTCCGACAACCATACGCTTAAGCAATTTGCAATGGATAAAAATGTACGGTTCTATTTTTTAGTGGATAATAACCGTGTTGCGCGGCAGTATAAAGTGTTTGTGCTCCCCACCACGCTTGTCGTCGATCCTGAAGGCCGAATCATAAAACGCTATACTAATTTCCAGTCCTACGCCACCCTTGAGAAACAAGTAAAAAAATGCCTCAAACTGGTAGATGAATCAGGCGCCCGTGAAACTGCAGAATAAGGACGTACCGGTAGTATTTGGTAATATTATGCAGTTTGGTGTCCGGAGAATGTTTTTTCTGTTATTGCTCTTTATGAATGGTTTTTGCCATGTCTAAGAAAATAAGGAGTTATGTATGCAGCTTGGCATGATAGGTCTTGGCCGTATGGGTATGAATATGGCGCATCGGCTTATTGCTGCTGGCCATGAAGTTGTTGCATACAACAGAACCCGAGAGAAGACCGCACAGCTTGCGGCAGCAGGCGGTCGTGCAGCATGGTCACTTGAACATCTCGCTGCCCAACTTGCACCACCGCGCATTGTGTGGCTGATGCTGCCTGCAGGGGGTACTGTTGATGAACATATTGATAGCTGTGTTCAGTATCTTTGTCCAGGGGATATCATTATTGACGGCGGTAACAGTTTTTACAAAGACGATATTGCGCGTGCTGATCGTCTTGCTCCGAAAGGCATCCATTATCTCGATGCAGGTGTTTCAGGAGGTCTTTGGGGGCTTGAGTTTGGCTATTGCATTATGGTCGGCGGTGATGAACGGGTGTTCAAACACATCGAGCCAATTCTGGGAGCACTGTGTGCGCCTGAAGGGTATCTCTACTGCGGACCGACTGGTGCCGGCCATTTCGTTAAAATGGTGCATAACGGTATTGAGTATGCAATGATGGAGGCTTACGGCGAAGGGTTCAACATCATGCGTTCGTCACGGTACGGCGAGCAGCTCGCGTTTGAGAAAATCGCAAAGCTCTGGAACCGCGGAAGCGTTGTGCGTTCATGGCTCCTTGAGCTTCTCGAAAAAGTGTTCCAAGATATCAGCAGGTTGGACGAAATCGAGCCATATCTTGAAGATTCAGGAGAGGGGAGATGGACGCTGCAGCAAGCGGTAGAATTAGGGGTACCGGCTCCAGTCATTGCAGCGTCATTGTTCCAAAGGTTTGAATCCCGCGGAAACGGTGCGTTTTCTCACAAAGTGCTCGCTGCACTACGGAACAGGTTTGGTGGGCATCAGGTAAAAAAGTCGGGCATGAAAGGAATGCCGTAAGCCTTACCAAACGATCTTCGCCATCTGATATTCTTTCCGATATCGAGCAACTCAACCCGCCAGTTCTGACCGTCATTTGGAGCAGCTTATGTGGGCATCATTGTTCCCGTTGTCATCCACCGTCGGTGCCACATGAGTGCTTCGTCGAGGAGCTGGGGAATATGCTTTCCGTATGAGTATCGTAGTGCCCGTTCCAGATAGTCATGGAGGGCTGGCCGATAGTCAGGATGCGCGCAAGCAGTGATGATCCGGCGTGCGCGCTGAACAGGAGCAAGCCCCCGCAGATCTGCAATACCCTGTTCTGTGACGATTATCTGTACATCATGGTCGCTATGATCAACATGCGGTGTCATGGGGACAATACACGAAATCGTTCCGTTGTTTATAGTCGAAGGACTCACAAAGAACGAGAGAGACGCATTACGGGCAAAATCAGCCGATCCTCCGATACCGTTCTGCATATATGAACCCATGACGCAGGTTGAATTGACGTTGCCGTAAATGTCAGCCTCAATCATGGCATTTATGGCAATGCACCGCAGCCGGCGTATGACTTCAGGATGATTGCTGATGTCTTGAGGTCGCAATACGACACTGCCGCGGATTTTTCGTGCTATGACAGGCATGTTCCCTGCCATGTCTGGGCTGAGCGAAAATGCGGTTGCAGAGGCCTGACGGATTATACCGCACAGAATAAGTTCGAGCATGCTGTCCTGAATGACTTCGGTATAGGCAGAAAGGCGTTCGAACCCGGCATCGGCAAAGCCTGCCATCACAGCGTTGGCGATATTTCCAACGCCGGTTTGCAAAGGGAGAAGATGCGCCGGGAGTCTGCCGTTGTGTATCTCATGCTGCAAAAAATCGATAATATGCGCGGCAATACTCTGCGACGTTTTGTCCGGCTTGGAAAAGGGGGTATTCCGATCTGGTGTATTGGTTATGACAACTGCAGCTATTTTTTCAGCGGGACATGTAAGATAGGGGGAGCCGATTCGGTGTCCGGGGCGGGAGATAGGAATTGGTGGTACACACGAAATATTATCAGAATATGTGGGGATATCATGAAGACCTTCAAGTGCTTCAGGATGCCATGAGTTTACTTCAAGAATGACACGTTGTGCAAGATCGAGCCAGAGCTGGTTGTTGCCAACCGATGTACTCGGGACAAGCCTCCCATCTTGCAAAACTTTGACAACCTCGATAATTGCCCAATCGAGCTTTCCAAGGCATCCTGCGCGTGCCATGGCAGCCACATTGCCAAGATGCAGGTCGAGATACTGCACCATGCCGGTATTGATGGCCTTTCGGCAGTCGGGGTCTGATTGGTAGGGGAGCCGGAACCCGATGGCATTTGCTTGAGCAAGTGCACCGTTGAGTTCAGGACCTGTTGACGCGCCCGTCCAAACGTTGATGCGAAAATCTTCGCCCCTTGCGTGCTTCGTTCGGATACGGGCGGCAAGCGCTGATGGCACTGCTTTGGGATATCCCGATCCGGTAAAACCGCTCATGCCGATCGTATCGCCATGATTGATAAGTGACGCCGCTTCCTCGGCACCCATTATTTTGGCGCGGTGCCGAGCAGAAAGAATACGGGAGCCCATGTTTTTATCTTCTTTCTCGCAACGCGTCTATGCTACCTGACTATTTTGTTGCCGTCCGCAAGCAGTTCCAGCGCTTTTCGGTCTTTGATGCGTATATGATGCCTTTCGTCCGACTCAATAATGCCTTCATATGTCATGCGGGAAAGAATCCGCGAAAGGGTTTCCGGAATCGTTCCAAGAATTGCAGCAAGCTGCGTTTTTGAAATATCAAGGGTTAAATCCCGCGCATTTCGATTCTGCTGGCTGAGATAAAGGAGATAGGCTGCAAGGCGCCCCGGCACTTCCTTGAGTGACAAATCTTCGATCAAGGCGGCAAATCGTTTCAAGCGCATCGAAAGCACCGACAGCATGTTGAGCGCAAGCGATGGGTCTTGCTTTATCAGGCCGATAAATGCGTTGCGTGGGAAAAAGAACGTGGAGGCGTCGGAAAGTGCTTCGGCATTGGCAGGATAGGAGCGCCCGGTAAAAACTGGCACCTCGCCGAATGGTTCGCCCATACCGAAGATGTGCAGTATTTGTTCTTTACCGTCAGGGGCTGTTTTAAAAATTTTTACCTTTCCTGATGTGATGATGTAAAAACCGTTTGCTTCAGCACCTTCTGAGAAGATTGTTTCCCCGCGGCGATACTTTCTTTTTGCCACAATTGCGGCAAGATGCTCAAGATGCCGCTGCTCAAGGCCTTCAAAGAGGGGGATGTAAGAGAGCTGTTTAACAATTTCCACGAAAAGAAAACCACATCGAAGAATTCAAAATACAAGGATTTTTCATGCAATGAAAAATATCATGTTTTTTTGATTTAGGTCAAGGAAAACGCGGTGAAATAGGCTATAGTTATGGTCAAGGGCAGGAGACAGGAACATGCTTTTATGCTGACAACTGACTTCTGTCTCCTCAATCCTGAAAAAAATAAACATCATGCAAGGAGGTATCTGTTATGGTAGCACAAGGAATGTTTTGTTATCAGTGTGAACAAACGGCAAAGGGGCAAGGCTGCACCATCAGCGGCGTGTGCGGCAAGACACCCGAAGTGGCGGCGTTGCAGGATCTTTTGATTTACGCGCTTCGCGGCATGTCGCTCTATGCGATAGAGGCGGTGAAGAAGAGTGTAAAACCCAAAGGGCTTGACGGGTTCACGGTCGAAGCGCTTTTCTCGACGCTTACCAATGTTAATTTCGATCCTGACCGTTTTCCGCCGCTCATCAAACAGGCAGTTGCCTACCGGGAGGAACTAAAGAAAGCGACCGGCGCTTTGTTCAGTGAGGACGCCGCAACCTTTACCCCTGCGCAGGATATCGGTGGGCTGGTGCAGCAGGCATCTCGGGCAGGATTGAAAGCAGATACATCGGTTAATCCCGATATTCTTTCATTGCAGCATATTGTGCTGTTCGGTGTAAAAGGCGTTGCTGCGTATGCGGATCATGCCAGAATCCTCGGCCAAGAAGATGAAAAGGTCTATAACTTTATCTATGAGGCTTTGGCTGCGCCGTTTAACAAGAAGTTGAACGCAGACGACTGGGTGAAGCTCGCGCTGAAGACCGGTGAAATCAATCTGCGCACCATGGAACTGCTAGATGCCGCCAACACCGGCGCATACGGCCATCCAATGCCGACTCGGGTGCCGCTGGGGCATAAAAAAGGCAAGGCTATTTTAGTTTCCGGCCATGACCTCAAAGACCTTGAGGAACTGCTGAGACAGACCGAGGGCAAGGGTGTTTATGTATACACGCACGGCGAGATGCTCCCCTGCCATGGCTATCCTGGACTGAAAAAATACAGCCACCTCTACGGCCATTACGGCACTGCATGGCAGAATCAGATCAAGGAGTTTGCGGCATTTCCCGGTGCAATTCTTATGACCACCAACTGCATCCAAAAGCCTGCTGATACATACAAAGGGAATATTTTTACAACTGGTTGTGTCGGATGGCCTGGTGTTATCCACGTGCGCAACAGGGACTTTTCAGCGGTAATTAAAAAGGCGCTCGAGCTGCCCGGATTTCAGGATGATGCTGAAGGGAAGAGCGTGATGGTCGGGTTTGCCCGCAATGCAGTCATGGGTGTTGCCAATAAGGTCATCGAAGCGGTCAAGGGGAAGGCAATCCGTCATTTCTTTTTAGTTGCGGGATGTGACGGCGCAAAACCTGGGCGGAACTACTATACCGAATTTGTCGAGAGAGTTCCTAAGGATTGTGTGGTGCTGACGCTTGCCTGCGGGAAGTTTAGGTTCTTTGACAAAGAACTCGGCGAGATCGGCGGGATTCCGCGATTGCTCGACGTAGGGCAATGCAACGATGCCTATTCTGCAATCCAGATCGCCGGAGCGCTTGCAAAGGCGTTTAACTGTGGGGTGAATGATTTGCCGCTGTCCTTGATTTTGTCGTGGTACGAGCAGAAAGCGGTGGCAATTTTGCTGACGCTACTGCATCTGGGCATTAAAGACATACGGCTTGGCCCGTCGTTGCCGGCATTTATTACACCGGCAATTCTCGATACGCTGGTAAAGACGTTTGATATCAAGCCCATTAGCACGGCCGAGGCGGATTTGAAGGCGATACTCGGATGACGTGATGCGTGGTATGTGAAGCGTAAACGGTGAGCAGTAAAAAGTAAGACCTGTGTGGTTTGTCAATTTTAACCGTTCGTTGTTCACCCCCATAAGCCACGAGCCACGCGATACATATTATGGAAGAGAGGCAAAGCCGATGAAATGCCCGGGACAGGATACGCAGCAGTGGAAACCGGAGGACATTTTCGATGTCATCTGTCCGCGCTGCGGCAAAACAGTTGAATTTTTTAAGGATGAGGCAACGCGGACCTGTAAAATATGCGGCACAAAAATTGTTAACCCCAAAATCGATTTCGGCTGTGCTGCATATTGTAGTTTTGCCGAACAATGTCTCAAGGAAGTCCCGCCTGAGCTTTTACAGCAGCGTAAAGATCTTTTTAAAGAAAGAATTGCCTGTGAGATGCGGCGGTATTTTGGCAATGACCAGAAGCGGATACAGCATGCGGAAAGCGTTGCCTGCTATGCCGAACGCATCGGCCGCGAGGTGCATGCTGACATGGCGGTTGTTATTGCAGCGGCATATCTGCATGATATCGGCATCCATGAAGCAGAGCAGCGCTACGGGAGCTCTGCAGCCCCATATCAGGAGGAACTCGGCCCTCTGATTGCTCGCAAAATACTTCAGGAAAGTGGAGCCAACCGGCAGATGATTGACGAGGTTTGCGACATTATCGCGCATCTCCACCATCCGCGGAGAGAGGAGACAGCCAATTTCAAAGCCCTCTATGATGCTGATTTGATCGTTAATTTACAAGAGGGCGACATTGAGGCGCCGCGGGATCGGGAAAAACTCAGGCAGTTGATCGAAATGAAGTTTCTCACAGAGTCGGGCAAAAGGGCGGCGGAGGAAATGTTTCTTCAAGGAGACAGAAGCCGGGAGGCAGAGGGAACCATGTGATGCTGACTTCTGAAAAAAAATGATTGCCAAACATAAAATAATCGAAATAAACAGAGACCGTTGCAATGGGTGCGGCCTGTGCGTGCATGCCTGTGCAGAAGGTGCACTCGCAATTATTGACGGCAAGGCGCACGTTATCCAAGGCGACTTTTGT
>JAOAHH010000069.1 GCA_026415325.1 Thermodesulfobacteriota bacterium
AAGCGTTCCGATACCCATGGTCGTCAGATCGTTTTGCAGGCGTTCGAGCACAGTTGGATCGGGTGTTTCCTTTCCCTGTTCGGCACAAATCCGATACTGTGTCCAACTTGTCAGTGCAAAACAGATACCGGCAATTGACCAGCTTCCGTACATGAGCGCACATTCTTCATCGCCGTTGGTGATTTCATTCAAAAACAGGATGAACATGGTCGGCGTATATGTCAGCAGAGTTGCGGCAGCAATAGTATAGGGGAGCAGACAGCCGGGCGCAATATCCGGTACTTCGGATTCGCTCATTTCAATGAGGGAATCTGTGATGCGTTGTTTGAAGTATGCAGGCGACCATGGGATGAGATTTTTATCATGGAGGCGCTCAAGCATACTGGTTGCGGCCGCATCATGTTCAAACAACATGGTAACAACATCCGCTGCAGCATCGGCTGCGCAATCAATTCCACCGGTGGGGCATGCGGCGGTAGCGTACGATGCTGGTACGGCGATAGTGAGTATGAACAGCAGACCTATTCGAATCATTGATATTCTCGGCATGATGGTAACTCCTCCACGTCGTGGTGTCTGAATTTTATATGGCATTGCAGTATAATGCATTATAGGTTTTGTATTCATACCCCTACGGGCATTGCTCTGTCAAGATATAGTTAGAGGCAAAGCATGAGCGCGAAAAAGATAAGTTCTGCGCCGGTGACGGCAAGCTGCAACCACATGCCGAAAAAGCCGATCCACAACAGCAGAAAACCGCCAAGAAATACCGCGATGCACAAGCCCGCATAGTCTTCAAACGGCAGATCATCATCGTCAAAATCGTCGTCATAGTCATAGCGGGCAATACGCAGACGATATCCGTCTGCATCGATTGATGTTCCCGATGCAAACGAGACATGGAACTGCGGCGGATAGACCGACACGATGGAGCAGGCAACAACAGTATCGTACCGGAGGGTTTCGGCAAGATGGATGATATGGTGCTGTGTTTCGGGTTGTATGCCGAAACGAGGAGCGGCACGCATGAAAATATCTTCAAGCGGAAGCTGCGCAGCGCAGACGGACGGGACACCGATAAGCACAAGACAAAGAAACAGACCATGGATTCGCTGCATAGCACATCCTACGTACAGATAATCGCAATCAGAATGGCGCATTCAATTCCTGCAACAAAGAGCGGGAGCGAGAGCAGAACAAAACCCGCCCAGAGCAACAGCCCGCACACGATCAGCATCACAGGGCACACGGATTCGGCATAGATCGTTCGCTCGGCATCTTCAATAAGGGTAAGAGTCGTTCCGTCAGCAATGAGGTGTTTACCTGAGACAAACGAGACATCAATGCGGGGAGGATAGAAAGAGACAACGGCCATATGTTCCAGCTCATCGCCGTACAGCGATCGGGCAAACGAAACGACAGCCTGCAGGTCGTTCTTGGAAATACCGGTGCGTTCTGCTACACGGGCCGCGACGTCCGCATCCGGCTGATATGCATGGACGGATGCCGTTATGCACACAAGCAAAACAATAACCAACCATTGCTTCATAACCGCTCCTACCGGTGTTCCTCCGTGCACTGAGGCTTGTACGGTGCGTTGCAGTATAAAGATAAGGTGATGCGACGTCAACAAAAAACATCAGTTGCCTGCTTTGTGCCTCTATGAAACAGACAGAAAAAAGCAGTGGATTAATAAAAATTAATTTTTTTCTTATTGTGTTATAAAAACACTACCCTTATAGTATAACTTTACATTTAAACGTTTTGCGTACAATACCATGAGGCAGTACGGTTTTATTTTTTGTGATACCAGCGGACGCCGTTGGCGCCTTTTTAGAAATATATGCCTGATCGGTGTGTGCACAGTTATTGCGGGGCTTGTTTTTTTTGTTAAATCCCTGATCGTATGTCCGCGTCTGTCACATCCCCAAAAAACATCGGATATCACTCGGACACTCAGCGCATTGCACCGCTCGTGGAACAGGACCGCACCGTCACGGATGCCGCCGGCATGGATGAAATCTGCAGCGGAGCGGACGAGACCTGACAGAGCGCCCCATGAACAAGACAGACCCATATGGCTTGGTTTTTATGCCGGTTGGGATCCTGCTGCGTACGCATCCCTACAAAAGAACGGCGAGCTGCTCACCCATATTGCGCCTGAATGGTTTTCGATAACCGGTGTTCCGCCCCGCCTCTCTGCCTCTCCCGATGAGCATGTTGTAGAATATGCCCAAAAACACGGCGTGAAACTGCTCCCGCAGCTTACCAACATGCAGCACGACTGGGAACCTGAAGCAATGGAGAGCCTCCTCAGCACAGATCGGCAGCGCCGACAGGCGTTATGCGAAGAGCTTGTGAAACAGCTTCTTGAGATTGATGCTGCCGGTGTGGTGGTTGACGTTCAGGCGATCGACCCTTCGTATCGTGACGGGTTGTCCGATTTTTTGGCTGTTCTGGGGGCACATCTGCATGACAACGGGCTTGAACTGTGGCTTTGCATTCCGCCGGGCAATAGCGTCGGCGTTTACGATCTTGAGCGACTGGCTACAGTTGTAGACCGGTTCATTGCCCTTCTCTACGATGAAAACGGTGAACAGGATGAGCCGGGACCGATTGCGTCCATGACATGGTTCAGGACGTGGCTTGATGTTTTGACTGCCCACGGTGATCCGCAGCAATGGATTGTCGGTATTGGGTCGTACGGATACGACTGGAAAGATGGTGAGCCGGCACAGGAGATCAGTTTTGCAGACGCTATGGCATGCGCCGTTGCCGCAGGCGCTGCGGTACAAACTCATGATCAGGATTTGATCGGCCCGCACTTTGCCTATGCCATGAAAAGGCAGGAACATACGGTATGGTTTCTCGATGCGGTAACGTTTTTCAATCAGCTCCGGTATGCTGTACAGAAGGACACCGGAGGGATTGCCCTATACCGGATTGGCTGTGAAGATCCGGGGGTGTGGAACATCATCGAACATGGACCTGCAATACCTCCCGAACAGCTTACGACACTTCCCGCCGACCGCATGATTGCCCACATCGGTGATGGCGATTACCTTACAGTATTGCTTGAACGAGTGGACGGACAGCGGGATATTACGGTTGATACCGATGGTTTTTGGCACCATACATATCGTACCTGCCCGCGCTACCCCCTGGTGATGCATCAGGGCGCGGATGATCCGCATATGGTTGCATTGACGTTTGATGACGGTCCGGATCCTGAATGGACGCCGCAGATTCTGGATGTCCTTAAAGCATACAACACACCGGCTGCCTTTTTTGTTACGGGGATCAATGCACGCGATAATCCGGATCTTATCAGGCGGATTGTTGCTGAGGGACATGAGCTGGGCAACCATACCTATAACCATCTGGAGCTGACGCACAAACCGAAAATGCTTGTACAACTTGAGCTTAATGCAACCCAGCGCATTATCGAAGGCATTGTGGGTCGCTCGACCATCCTGTTTCGCCCTCCGTATAATGCAGACCGCAAACCGGGAAGTATCGAAGAAATCGAACCGCTCGCAATCGCCCGTGCGCGGGGATACGTTACGGTCAGCGCCAGTATCGACAGCGAAGATTGGAACACTGCAGACCCCGAGGTGGTTTTTCAACGGGTCAAACAGCGTCGTCAGGAAGGGGCAGTTGTGCTGCTTCACGATGCAGGGGGAGATCGTTCGGCAACGGTCGCAGCGCTTCCTCGCATTATTGAGTACCTTCGACGCCGAGGCGATCGGATTGTGCCACTCAGCCATGTGCTCGCTATAGCGCCTGAGTCGCCGATGCCGCCTGTCCGGGGAGATGAACATAAAGAAGACCTTACAATTGCAACAATCGGGTTCAGGCTGCTCCACTGGATCGAACAGTTGTGCTGGGCATTCATGATTGTCAGTACCGGTCTCATTGTCTGCAGAACACTGGTGCTGCTGATGCTTGCTTGGAGGCATCGACGACGGCTGCAGGTAGCGGACGCAGGACTTCCCCGTCCGGTTTCGGTCGTGATCGCTGCACATAATGAGGAACGGGTTATCGGCGCAACCGTACGGAGCGTTTTGACAACAACCTATCCTGCTCCCGTTGAGGTAATCGTGATTGATGACGGTTCGTCGGACGCAACCGCCTCGATCGTCCAAACGATTGCAGATAACGATCCGCGGGTGCGCCTGTTACAACGACAGCGGCAGGGCAAAGCTGCTGCCCTTAATGCCGGAATTGCCGCGGCGTCATACGCCTATATTGTTATGCTCGATGCTGATACGCAACTTCTGCCGGACACGCTTTGTGCGCTTCTGCGGCCCTTTGCTGATCCCCGGGTCGGAGCGGTTTCCGGACATGTGCGGGTCGGGAACGCAGGCTCGTGGCTTACTCGATTGCAGGAACTTGAATACATCTGCGGCTTTAACCTTGACCGCCGGGCATATGACATGTGGAATTGTGTAACGGTTGTACCGGGTGCGCTCTCTGCATTCCGCAAACAGGCGCTGCAGGAAGCAGGGGGCATTTCTGATGATACGATTGCCGAAGACACTGACCTGACGCTGACCCTGCACCGGCTTGGCTATTCGATCCGGTTTGCCGCAGATGCCTGGGCATTTACCGAAGCTCCGGATACTGTCAGAGGGCTTGTTCGTCAGAGGATACGATGGGCATTCGGGACGTTGCAGTGTCTCTGCAAGCACCATGATCTGCTGGGAACTCGTATGAATAAAGCACTTGGATTTTTCAGCATTCCGTCGGTATGGCTGTTTCATTTTGTGTTGGTAGCGATCATGCCGTGTGTTGACATCGCCTTGCTCGTTTCGCTTACCACTGGTGCGGGCCATGCGGTTGTCGACTATGCCTGTGCATTTCTCGTACTTGATGTGTTGCTTGCCGTTGCCGCCTGCTCAATTGACGGAACGCCGTTGTATCGGGCATGGCGCATTCTGCCGATGCGTCTCGTATATCGACCGGTGCTTGCCTGGGCAGTGTGGATATCGCTGCTCCGTGCTTTGAAAGGCGTATGGGTTACGTGGGGACGACAGGAACGGCGTGGTCTTCTATTTCTTGATGCCGCACCCTATCGTGTGGTTGCAAAATAACGATGATGATTAGGTATATCCACGTTGCTGTTATTGTGGCGCTTTGCGGTGTTCTCTGCCGCTGTCACCATCAGGAGGAACAGATGACGCACCATGACAATGATACGACAACGCTTCGGGGAACGCGTCTGATCGTGCCTGAGCATCAAGCATATACCGGTGCTTATATTGATTTCGGAACAACCGAAGATGCGGTTACTTTTGAAGCACTGGAGGCATTTGAACAACTTGCAGGAAAACATCAGGCAATTATCGGATTTTCCAATTACTGGGGGAAACAGGCATTTCCGCGTGAAGCCATCAAAACTATTGTTGCTTACGGTGCAATTCCGCTTATCTACTGGAACCCGTGGGATCGACCATTTTCCGAAGGGAATAAACCCGACCGGTTTCATTTGCCGAGCATTATTGCCGGCACGTGGGATCAATACATCGATATGTGGGCACGCGACGCAGCAGCAACAGGAATACCTCTGCTCGTATCCTGGGGGCTTGAAATGAACGGAACGTGGTTCCCGTGGTCAGGCATTTTTTACGGCGGGAGCACGGTGATTCCCGGAAGCAATCCGCCCCGCTATCAGGGCCCGGAGACCTTCAAAACAGCGTATCGTCATGTTGTTGATCGCGTACGTGCCGCCGGCGCGAAAAATGTTTTATGGGTATTTCATCCGAACAACACCTCTGAACCAAACGAGCCGTGGAACCGCATGGCGCAGTATTATCCGGGAGATGCCTATGTGGATTGGCTGGGGCTGAGTGCCTACGGACAACAGTATCCGCATACCGGGTGGATTGCGTTTCAAAAAGTGTTTCCAGAATATTATCACGAAATATGTGCCATCACGCCTGATAAACCTTTTATTCTTGCTGAATGGGGAGTCGGTGAGTTCCCCCGTTGCGGTAATAAGGCTGCATGGCTTAGTGAAGCGTTTCGGCGATTGCCAACCGAGTTCCCCCGCCTCAAGGCTGCCGTGTATTGGCATGAGCGGTGGCCCAATGCGGACGGCAGCTATAGCAATCTGCGCATAAACTCTTCAGAAGCCTCTCTTGAAGCCTACCGAAAAGGAGTTGCAGACCCGTTTTGGTTAGACAAGCCGCTTATCGGTAAATAGCTGCTCATCCACATCGGACTGAAGAATTAAATCACTGCGTCCTTCAGAGCAGGATGTGTGATGTCACCCTCTGGCGTGAACTGTGATGTGTTCAATCATCGTGTGATGACCGTTCGACGTTCATTTTTTACGATACACGATTTACAAACCTTCCGGCGGATGCGTTGAGTGCGCTTGCATTTCCCCTATGCTTGATATATGTGTGGATACAGCGCTCTGTATTTTGGTGCAAACCTATGGCAAGCCGAAAAAAGTATTATGCCGTTGTGCGGGGCAGGAAAACAGGTATCTTTACGGTCTGGGAAGGTCCCGAAGGCGCTGCGGCACAGGTGCGCGGTTTTTCGGGCGCATGCTACAAAGGATTTGCAACGCGTGAAGAGGCTGAAGCCTGGTTTGCTGCGCAGAAAGGCAACAGTCCGGATCACCTAAAAAAAACGGAGCGGCGTATAAAAAAGGCTGCTTCTCTTCGCAGTGCCGCAGCAGCATCGCATGCCACTCGTGATGCCGTTGAAATCTACACCGACGGTGGCTGTCTGAATAATCCGGGCCCGGGTGGCTACGGCGTGGTTATTATTGAGGGGAATAAGCGGAGGGAGCTTTCCGGAGGGTATCGCCTTACCACCAATAATCGCATGGAGCTCAAGGCCTGCATTGAGGGCCTGCGTGCGGTTCCTGAAACAGCCACGGTGCGGATATATTCCGATTCTCAGTACCTTGTGAATGCCATGAACCGTGGCTGGGCACGGAAGTGGCGCGCGCGCAATTGGAAACGATCGGGATCGGCGCCGGTCGAAAACAGCGATCTGTGGGAACAACTGCTTTCTCTGTGCGAGACGCGCACCGTTTCCTTTATCTGGATTAAAGGACACGCGGGAACCCAGGAGAACGAGCGGTGCGATCGTCTTGCTGCTGCTGCCATGTCACGTCGCAATCTACCGCCTGATAGCGCATACGAAGCCGGCACCACACGGGCAGTACCATAACACCACGGTCGGCCATATCACGGGCAGACGTCAATGAATAACACGTTTCTGTGCATTCACGGCCATTTCTACCAGCCCCCTCGCGAGAACCCATGGCTTGAAGAAATCGAACAGCAGGAGAGCGCGTATCCGTTTCATGATTGGAATGAGCGTATTTGCGCCGAGTGTTATGCTCCGAATACCCACGCCAGGATCCTCGACAGCGAAGGCAAGATATTTGATATCGTCAATAACTTTGCCACCATCAGCTTCAACGTCGGCCCGACGCTGATGAGCTGGCTTGAGAGAAAAGCGCCGGAAGTCTATGCAGCCTTGCTCGAAGCAGACTTGCTGAGCCTTGCGCGATGGGGACACGGCAATGCCATTGCCCAGGCATACAACCACATAATTTTACCGCTCGCACAGCCGCATGACCGCGATACCCAAATTATCTGGGGCATCGAGGATTTCAGGTTCCGTTTTAAACGCGATCCCGAAGCACTGTGGCTTCCCGAAACTGCTGTGAACGAGGCGACGCTTGAGGCGTTGCACCGTCATAACATGAAGTTTGTGATCCTATCGCCAACACAGGCAGCAACCATCCGGCAGATAGGAAGTACTTCATGGCACGATGTGAGCAACGGTTCGATCGATCCGCGGCGGCCGTACCGATGTTTTCTTGCACCCGAAGGCACCGGACAGTCTGAACGGTATATCGATATCTTTTTTTACGACGGCATGCTTGCCTCGGATGTAAGTTTTGGCGGTGCCCTTGCCGACGGTGAGACGTTTGCCAGACGACTGCATGATGCAGCTGGTAGTGAAAGTGGCGAGGCGCGGCTGGTGCATTGTGCTGTTGACGGAGAAACGTTCGGGCATCATCGAAGGTACGGCGAGATGACACTTGCGTATGCGCTCAGAACAGCACAGGAGCGGTACGGGTTTGAACTCATCAATTATGGCTCATTTCTTGAGCGCTTTCCGCCGCAGTGGGAAGTCAAAATAAAGCAGGGGCCAAACGGCGAGGGCACGGCATGGAGCTGCTGTCATGGGCTTGGGCGCTGGAAAGAGGACTGCGGCTGTCGGGTACCGGGACCTCCGACGTGGAACCAACAGTGGCGTGCTCCTTTGCGGGAGGCAATCACAGCGCTGCGCGCTGCGCTCATGCGGTTGTATGAACGCGAAGCTCCCCGATACTTCATTGACGCTGCAGCCGCGCGCAACGCCTATGTGCGGGTTATCATGCAGCGCAGCGACGAACAGCGCGAACGCTTTTTCACGGAACGGTGCGTTCCGGATTTGAGCACGGCTGACAAAACTGCAGCATTGACGTTACTTGAAATGGAGCGGCATGCACTTCTGATGCAAACAAGCTGTGGGTGGTTTTTTAATGAGCTCTCGGGCATTGAGACGACCGCAATCTTAAAATACGCCGACCGTGCTATGCAGCTTGCCGCGGCAGTTTCACCGGAGGACATTGAAACACCATTTGTCGAAAAGCTCGCGCAGGCAAAAAGCAATATCCCCGGATTCGGCACGGGGCGTGACATCTTTTACCGCATGGTGCGACCCTGTAGGATCGATATGCGTCAGGTATTGAACCATGCGATCATCACCGATGCATTTTACCGCCGTGAGCCGCTGCGTCAGACGGTATACTGTTATGATATTGAGATGCTTGAACGCTCAAATGTGCAACTGGGTGACAAAACTGTATATGGGGGTCGGGCACGAGTTACCGCACGGACAACGACCGAAACGCGAGAGTACCTCTATGTGCTCGTCTGGCATGCTGGTGGTATGTGCCGCTCGGTAATCCAACATGTCATGCCGGGGATGGACGGAAGCACAACGCTTCGGTATGTGCTTGGACGATGCGCCGCAGAGCCTGATCGGCTGTATGCGATTATGCAGGAGTGCTTCGGCGAAGGCCATTTTTCTCTGCGCGATATGTTTGCCGAGGAACGGCAGCGTATTTTAAGCACGATGCTTGCCAAGGAGATCGAAGCTTGCACCGATGTATTTGCGCGGATGTACGATAATACACGCCACGCAGTTGAGACAGCAATCGGGCAGGGATTTGTTGCGCCATGGGAGTTTAAGAAGGCTGCCGAGAACACCATCCGATGCCGGCTGGTGCGTGTGCTTGAGCGCCTTCGCGACGACATCCATGACACCGAAAATCGTGAAGCCATACGAACCATGTTGCATGAGGCAGCGCTGTACGGCTATCAGCTTGACCTCAGCCCTTTTCTGCAGCTTATGGAGCGTGTGCTGCGGGAACAGTTCCTGCAACTGCACGATGAATTCGCAGAAGTTCACTGCGATGAGATGCAGGATGTTGTGGCTTGCGTCCGTGCGGCGCGGGTTGAAGAAATCGGCGCTTTCATCGACTATATTCGCACGTTGCCGGTTGCTGTGGATATGACGGTTCCGCAAAATATTTTTTTCCGGCTGTTGCATGAGCGGTTGTTGAACCTTCAGCGAGAGTATGCTGCCGGCAATGCCAGTGCCGGCGAACTTATGGCCATAATGAGACGGCTTGCAGAGAAACTCGGGTTCAGCCCGAACTGCCCGGCAGTTCAAGGGCATCAGAAAGGAGTAACCAAGTGAAGATCGTACGGTTTTCCCAGAAGGACTATGTCCCTGCATCGCATGAAAATCCGGATGCACCGGGCGTATGGAAGAAGGTGCTTCTGCGGCATGAGGATGTGATCGACGGCCGCATTCAGATGATCAACTGGGCGCGGCTACCGGTCGGCGCTGCATTTCAGGCACACTACCATGAGGACATGCAGGAGGTGTTCATTATTCTCAACGGCACGGTGCGTCTTATTGTCAATGCCGAAGCCTGTGAACTTGCCGCAGGTGATGCGGTTGTCATCCCAATCGGGGCGCTCCATGTGATGCACAATATTTGTGATGAGGATGTTTGCTATGTTGCGATCGGCATAACCCGTGAAGGTCGCGGCAAGACGGTTGTCGTAGATGGTTCGATGTCAGGTGAAACGCGAAGATGAACGGTGAGCTGAACAGGCTCCATCCCGCAGCGAGAGGAGTTATAGGGTTCGGGAAAATGTTCCAGGGCGCATGTCTTGAGTTCAAGCCCATGAGCGGCACGCGTTACGAACACCGACTGTACGCTGTCTTACGGGATCGTCTTTTTGGTGAGTTGGTTGAGCACCTGCCACATTTTTTCCGGTGTTTTGCAGTCAAGCAGCCGTTCGCGCGCATCGGCATCGCTGAAGGTCTGCATGAGACCGGTAATAAGGTTCAGGTAAAAAGCACTTGCGGCAAGCGGAATCACGATAAAGAAGATAATTTTGGTAAGCCTATTTTTGGGCGCACCAAAATGGACCCCCTGTTTTTTAAGCCCTGCTGCAAAGATGAGCCCGCCGCCTTCAATGCCGCGCACATGAGGGAAAGCAAGGCCGTGTTCAACTGCGGTCGGCACAATGGCCTCACGGTTGAGTGCCGATTCAAACAGCGCGTCAGGTTTTTCGACAAACCCCTCTGCGGCCATCAGTTCGATCATTTCACGAATAATCTCATCACGGGTTTTGCCTTGGAGCTGCGGCACCATAAGCCGGCTGCATGAAAACCGTTCGAGCCCAGAGGCAGGTTTCCCTCCGGATGTCACCCGTTTTAACTGGCGCGGCAGTGAATCGCGGTAAAAGAGAATTCGTGCACAGCGCGGACACTGGATAATTTTTTCGCCGAGCTTCACCTCATAGGCAAGGATTGTAGGAACCGCCATGCCACAGCCGGAGCAGGTGCCTTTTGTCATCGGCACGACAGCCGTGGAATATTTGTTTGAGAGCTGGGTGAAGAGCTTTAAAATATCGGGTGGAAGGCTGTCGGCGAGTTTTTTAATCGAGGCTTCAAGATCTTTCAGATACGTGTCGGAGGTGAGCGCTTTTTGTTCATCGAGCGTGAAATTGAGCACCTGCAACTGGATGAGCTGATTGATGAGCTGTTTCATTTGGCGTGTCTCCATGGTATAGTAGCAACGTATATGCTTTACATGCGCTCTCAGGTACTATGAACGATAAAGAAAATTCTCCCATTTTGCAAGGCAATTTTACACAGGCCGGTGCGCTCGTGGTGAAAGCAGAAGCGGTCATCCTCGATGTGAATGCCGTTGATCTGCAGGACACGTCCGTTTCGGTTACCGCAGGCAGGGAAACGGGTGCGCTTGAGGCATCGATACGGACGATCGGTGTGTTAAACCCACCGCTGCTTGCCCGAAAACGGGAAGGTGAAGGCTACCGAGTCGTTTGCGGTATGCTGCGGATGAAGGCTGTTGCTGCATGTGGCGCAACGTCGTTTCGGGCACAAGTTGCCGCAGCCGACACAGACGAGCAGGTGCTGGTGCTTGCCTCACTTGCAGACAACGTTCCCCACAGGGTTTTTAATCCGGTTGAACATGCGCGTGCTGCAGCTTTGCTCGCAGGGACATTCCCGGACCACATGGCACTGAGAGTATGGAACGAACTTCTCGGCATGCCGCGGGCTTATGCTGTTTTTGACCAGTACAGAAAGATCGCCGGCGCCGGAGAGACTGTGCATGCACTTATGCTGCAAGGCTCAATCACCGTTGACACGGCGTTTGCTCTTGTCCGGATGGCGCATGAAGATCGCGCCTGTTTTTGCGATCTTTTTTCTCAACTTCATTTCAGCGCTCGGAAGCAGGCAGAAATTCTCGAATACTGTGACGACATCAGCCGCAGAGACGGTATTACATTACACGAGGTGCTGGAAAGGTCTGGCGTGCTGAAAGCGCTTCGATGTGATATGCATGGAAAAGACGGCCAACGTGCCGAACAGATTCGCCGTTCTATAAAATTGCTCAGGTTTCCGCGCCTTGCAGCAAAAGAACGAAGCGTGCATGAACTGATCCGGAGCATGAAGCTCCCACCGACCATCACTTTTGAACCCCCGCCTTTTTTCGAAGGCGATACGTGGCGGCTGAACGTCAGGGTTACCTCTGACCGCGATATGCGTGATGCCGCAGCACGGCTTGCCGAAATCGCAGAGCATCCTGGTCTGAAAAAACTGCTTGAGGAATAGGCGTGCAGCGGTTCGTGCCTGATCACATATTTATCGAGGCCTCTGTTGCACAGAGCATACTTACGCGTACGGTTATTGACCGATGCCCCGGTGTTCCCTCAACCGTCATACCCGATTCCCGTGAACTTATCCGGGCATATCGTACAACTTGTGGCGGCGGTTTTGAGAAACGATCCCTTCTTTTGTGCAAAAACAGGGGGAGGTTTCTCGAACCCTGCCCGGGTACGCGCGGATATATATGCTGTGGTTATATGGTACTCACGCCGGGTATCGGGTGCCCGCTGGACTGTTCGTACTGTGTGCTGCAGGCATATCTCAACAATCCCTTCATAACGCTCTATGCAAATCAGGATGATCTGTTCAACGCGCTTCGCTCGGTGCCCCAGGGAATTGTCCGCATCGGTACCGGAGAGTTTATGGACAGCCTTGCCCTTGATCACCTGACGGATTTTAGCAGAACTGCATTACCGATCGTAGCGCGGATTCCCGGGCTGGTGCTTGAGCTGAAGACTAAAACCGACAATATCGAGAATCTTCTCGACCTTGACCATCTGGGTTCATATATCATTTCATGGTCGCTCAATACCGAATCTATTGCTGTGAGCGAAGAAAAAGGCGCAGCCACCATTCAGGAGCGGATCCGGGCTGCACGCCGTGTTGTGGCGTGCGGCTACCGCGTGGGGTTCCATTTTGATCCGCTGATTGTCTACCCGGATTGCGAGGTTGAATATCAGAACGTTATCAGTCTCCTTGAAGAGAACATTCCCCCTGACGCGGTTGCATGGATCAGCATTGGGTCGCTTCGCTTTATGCCGCACCTTAAGAAGACGGCGCTGCAGCGTTTCCCGTCCACGGCGATATTCAGCGGCGAATTTGTGCCCGGTCTTGATGGCAAGATGCGCTACTTGCAGGAAATACGCCTTGAACTGTATCGGATATTAATCACGATGTTGCGGCAATGGTCGCGCGAGGTGCTGATCTATTTTTGCATGGAAAATGATTTTGTGTGGCAACGAACGCTTGGCTGTACGCCCGGCAGACAGTGCAGTACGTTGAAGGAGATGCTTGACCAGAAGACAAGACGATGCTGATGGGGAGGGGACAGGAACGCGAGATTCCATGGACACTGATGGCAGGGATGCGCGATCATCTTATTCACGGTTATGATGTAGTGGATTGGGACGAGGCGTAGAAAACAGCGACCAGAGATATCCCTGATTTATTGAACTCGTTGGAAGCCTTTTTGCCGCAAGAAGATTACGGAGTAAGCGCTCAACCCAACGCTATAGCCGACCGCTCCTTCACTCTGTGCTGCGGCTACACCGGCAGCGGTAAAGATTCAGTAACGGCGCATCTCGAACCGTTTCCGATACTGTTTCAGCGCATACAATCCACACAAAACTCATTGAAACTCCATCTGACACTTTAATTGTGTTACATGAAAGCTCTATCAGAGAAGCATGGTCTCTGGTATACTCGTACTGGACGATATAAGTTTAATCTCAACATAGCTTTATCACTCTTAAAAAATTTTAAATGTGTACGATATTGGAGATGAGGAGGTTAATTATAACGTTGTGTTCGTCATGGTGCATTTAGGGTTTTGCTTTTGAAACTGTGATTCGTTATGGATGCGCTTAAAATTATTGAAGAAAAAATCAAAGGAAACGTGCGGCTGTCAAAAGACGATGGTCTTGCGCTGCTTCGGTGCCGGGATATCCTCTGGCTTGGGCAGCAGGCTGCTGCTGTGAAAAAGCAAAAAAATGGAGACCGCGTCTTTTACAACGTCAATTGCCACATCAACCTCACCAACGTTTGCATATCAAGATGCCACTTTTGTGCCTTTAGCAGGGATGAGACGGATAGCGATGCCTATGTTATGGACGTGCAAGAGGTGCTCAGACGGCTCCGTGCAGCCAGCAGCGCCGGCATAACAGAGGTACATATCGTCAGCGGGTTGCACCCAACGTGCCCGTTTTCCTATTACCTTGATATCCTCCGCGCTGTTCGGCATGAGTTTCCTTCCGTCCATATCAAGGCGTTTACCCCCGTCGAGATACACTATTTTTCCAAAATCACAGGGCTCACGGTGCAACAGGTGCTGGAGCAGCTTGTCGCCGCAGGCGTACAGTCGCTTCCCGGCGGCGGAGCCGAGGTGTTGAGCGATCGGGTACGACAGCAGCTGTGCCCGAACAAGGCCGGTGCCCGGGAGTGGCTTGCGATCATGGAAACAGCACATAAAATGGGTCTTAAATCAAATGCAACGATTTTGTTCGGTCACATTGAAACGGAGGAGGAAGTGATCGACCATCTTTTAGCCGTGCGCGACCTTCAGGACAGAACCGGAGGATTTCAGGCTTTCATACCATTGGTGTTTCATCCAGCAAATACAAAGTTATCACACCTGACAAAACCGACGGCTTTTGAACAGCTCAGAATGATTGCCGTATCGCGACTCATGCTTGACAATATCGAGCACATCAAGGCTTATTGGGTCATGACGGGGTTGAAGATTGCACAGCTTGCGCTTTTCTTCGGCGCCGACGATATCGACGGTACCGTTATCGAAGAGCGGATCACCCATGCTGCCGGTGCGCAGAGCGAACGAGGGGTATCGCAGCAGCAACTTACCGAACTTATTCGGCAAGCCGGGAAAATACCGGTAGAGCGGGATACGTTATATACAGTGCTGCGTGCTGCCCATTGAGTGTTTCGGCATTTTTTTCAGTACATAGAACTTATGTATGCGCCCACGAGTCGGACATATACAATTTCTTAACTGTCTGCCGCTCTACCACATGCTGGTCAAGAGCGGGGCGGTGCTTGCGCTCGATCTCTTTAAGGATACGCCGATTGCGCTCAGCCGTCGGCTTTTCAGCGGTGAGCTTGATATCAGCCCGATTCCGGCGATTGAATATGCCCGGCATGCAGATGAGGTGCTCCTGTTGCCGGATCTTACCGTGAGTTCCCGTGGGAAGGTGAAAAGCATCTTGCTGGTGAGTGCGGTCCCGGCCGAACGCCTTGACCGGCGCCCTGTTGCGCTTGCCAATGTATCGGCAACATCGCAGGTGCTCGTGCAGATTCTTCTCCGTGAACGGTATCGGGTTCGGCCGCAGTATTTTGAATGTCCCCAGGACCTCCCTGAGATGCTCCGGGAGGCAGATGCAGCGTTGCTGATTGGCGATGCGGCGCTCAGGGTTTGGGCGCGAAAGCCGCGGGGTCTTTATGTGTATGATTTGGGCGCAGAATGGACACAGTTGACGGGCGAGGCAATGGTCTATGCCGTATGGGCGGTGCGTGAAGAATACGCACGCAACCATCCAGACCGCGTCAAGGCAGTGGTGCGGGCGTTCAAATCATCGATGGCATCAAGTTTGCGTTCGATCGACAGTCTTGCAAAGGATATCAGCAGGTGGGAGCCGTTTTCAGAGCGTTTTTTGAAATCTTATTTTAAAACCTTACGCTATGAATTCGGTGAGCCTTACCAGCGCGGGCTTAAGTGTTTTTATCGTATGGCACAGGCTCTTGGAGCCATTGAGAGGGTTCCTGAGTTGCGGTTTGTGATTACCAATAATCAAAGCGCTGAGTACTGAACGTAGAAAAAAGTTGCTCAGCATTCAGTGTGCGCAGTAAGAGTATATGCCTGACCATCCATCATCCCACCCTAAGAGGGCGCCGGCAACCGACGCTGAAGATCAAAAGCCACGACAACGGCAGGGTTCAATTCTCATTACTGATCTGAAAGGATCTACTGCGTTTTACCGAAAGCACGGCAATCTTGCCGGCAGAATGCTTATCCAAAAACATAATGCATTGCTGTTTCCGGTAATTCAGGAGCACGGTGGCGTTGTTGTTGCAACGATGGGGGATGCTATTATTGCATTTTTTGAAGAGAAGGGCAGGGCAATCGAAGCTGCCCTTTCGCTTCAGGCACGGCTTGCAACCTATAACGCAGCATCACGGGATGAAGAACGCATGCTCATACGGGTTGCGTTGAGTTGGGGCGATTGCATCCTCGCGGACAGCGCCGTGTACGGTTATGCAGTTGATGCCGCAACCGCGCTTTCTACGGTATGCGATGCGGGAAGCGTTCTCGTGACCGATGCGTTTTTGGAGACGTTTTCCCACCGTGCTGATATTGTATACCGGCAGCATACGCCACCTGCGCTTCCCGATATACTTGCCGAAACCACGCTCTACCGCATCGAGTGGAGTAAAGCGTACCAGCAGAAGCCGTCCGATGCTGATCACGCGCAGGCCGATATTGGAAAGACGACAGCGGTCATGCAGCATATTATGAGCACTCCGATTATTCCGGCATGGGTTGTCGATGAGCGAAAACCAGCATGTTTTTACTGTGGCATGACCGTGCATGAACCTTCTCGATGTCCATCAAAACTCTTGCAGTATGCAACACAATATCTTGATCGACTTGTCTATTTACCGCCTGAGGAAATCAGAAAGGTGTACGAAGAACATCTTGAAGACTATATCAAACCTCTTGCATCCGGGCATGAAGAACAACGGTACGATATACTGTTTGAACAGCGCCAGGAGAGCAGGTTCACGCTTGGTTTTTGTAGCCTCTACGAGATAAGCGAAATTTTTCAGCTCCGGACTCTTTACCGCTTTTTTGCCGCAAAAGAGGCTGCCGATGATGAACCGTATCGTCCAAGCGGCGCATTGCTCATCGGGCGTGATTGTCTTCGGGTTAGCCGTGACTACGACGCCGATGTGTGGTTTCAGACGGCGATTAAGGAAAATCCGAGTGATTACCGCCCCTATGTTGACATGGGGATCATAGCTCTGGAGCGCATGGATCCCTCGCGGGCAATTGCGATGTTCAGAAAAGCCTCTGGTGTGGCAAAGGGCGAGCGGAGCCGCCGGCATATCAATATGCTCATAGCACGGGCGTATGAAATTGCAGGAGCCTTATCACGGGCATGCGAAGATATGCACAAAATACTGGATCCTGCCCATCCATGGCATGCCGGTCTCTATTACTACGGTGTGTTGCTTGCAAAGCTCGGCAAGGCAGATGAGGCGCTTTCTGTTTTCAAACGTCTTTGTGAATCATCCGAGCGGTATTATCTTATGCTGCTGCTTGATCCTTCATTAACCGGCAGTGTCCGTGATCATATCGTGGCATATATACAAGAGGAATACGAAAACCTGTTTGTGCAGGGCAGGGTACAGCTCGAATCGATCGAAAAAACGTATCATGAGGTCAAAAAATATTTCTCACCCGTTGACCCTGAATACCAAAATATCGAGGCGCTTTTTAACAAAGCAACGCAGTGTCTTCAGGAGGCGAGTTTCGGCGGGCTCCTTGATATGGCAGGTATTCAGGCTGACGCAGACCGGCTTATGATGCGCGCAGTTGACCAGCGTCGTGAGAAGGCGCTGGCAGCGGTGGCGCAGTTTAGTGACAACATTGCCCGTTTTGCCCAGTATCTTGAACACTATCCTTACCCAAGGATGATTTCACATGATGACATGAAACTGCGGGAACAATGTCAGACCATGCTGCGACGCGCTGCTGCAGCAGCCGATAGTTTGTCGCTCGAGCGGCTTGCCGCAGCACAAAAGCTTATCGAACACCTCCATCCACTCGGCGATAGGATTGAGCACGCGCGACAGCGGCTTGATATGGTGAAAAACATTTTGTTTATCGTTGAATTTACTTATAAAATCGTTGTGGTTTTTTTTCTTGCAGGCATCGGCGGCAGTGTAGTGTTTGTGCTGGTTGTCGGCGCATTTCAGGCATATAGCACATCGCTGACATCGTTTACTCTTGAGATGATCTTGCGCATCTGCCGGCATGGACTGACGGCAGGTTTTTTTTCAGGGCTTATTGGTGCAGCCGTGTGGTTTAAACGCAGCTTCAGGAAGATGTTTGCAAAGCTGGGAGAATAGAAAAATAGACACCAAAGAATGGTGAGCAGTGAACAGAGAGAAAGGACAATGCCTCTTCACAGTTCACTGCTCATCCGTCACTTTTTACCGTTTTAAATTAATCAGCTCCGCCAGCATGTCGTCGGTTGTGGTAATCACGCGTGAGTTTGCTTGAAATCCGCGCTGCTGAATGATCATATTGACAAACTCGGTTGACAGATCAACGTTTGACTGCTCAAGTGAATTGGGCGCGATTTTCCCGAGCCCTGCGGTGCCGGGTACACCGGTGATCGGTTGACCCGACTGCCGCGTTTCTGCCCACAGGTTGCCGCCGACCCTGCTCAGGCCCCACGGGTTCACGAAATTTGCAAGTGCCACGCGCGCAAGATAGAGCACCTGACCGTTGGAGTAAAGCCCTGAAATAACACCGTCCGAGTCAACCGAAACTTCCTGCAGAAAACCGGAGCCAAATCCGTCCTGTGTCTGAAAGATGGTGGAAGAAGGTGCCGCATATTGTGTTGAGAGGTTTGTGCCGGCAAGAAGTCCGAAGTCGATCTGAACTTCCTGTTGGGGCGCTGCACCGCCGCTGAAATCAAATCCTTCACCTGCACTACCATCGGCCTGTTTTGTAAGCCATTCAACAGGAGATTGACCGGTCAGAATACCGTTTTGGTTGAATGTGAGCGTGCCGCGCGCCTGAGCTTCCGGTTGGCCTGATGCAGTATCTGCTGCCGGAACATAGGCAAACCATTCCCACGTGGTTGTTTTGTCAGTATTAGACACATATGCCTTTCTGAAATAGAACGTCAGCGTATGTTGGTTGCCGAGGGAGTCATATACAACGAGTGATGTCGAGTAATTGGAACTGTCATCAGGGTTGAGTTGGTTGAGATCTTCAACCTGAAATCCTTGGCCGTAATTAATGGTGGCATCATCAATCTGAAGGGTGCCGCCCACAAGACCGACATTCGGGGTAATACCGAGAGAGCTGTTGATTTGAATACTTGAGTTCGGGCCGAGACGCGATGAGGCGATCCGCATGCGGCCGGTGCCATCGTCAAAGCTTACCTTGACAGTATCGGATTCACCGGCAGCAGAAAGGGCTGTGTTGATTTTGTTTTCGAGTTCCAGGGCAAGGTTGTCGGCAGTATATACACCCGCTGACAACGTGACGGTGATCGGCACGCCGCTGTTTGCCTGATTGCCATTCACGATAATATCCAATGTATCATTATCCCCCGTTATAATATTGAATGAAACCGAATTATCGCTTTGATCTGTTTCGCCGACAGCAAGCGTTACGTCGGCCGTGTTCAAAAATCCGAAAATACCCTCAGATGTGGTGTTGGCATGAGACCAGTTAATGGTATGGGATGCCGCTCCGTTGTTGACAAACGTAAATCGTTCGGTTGCAGCGTCATAGGTGACACGGATACCTGTTGCAGCAAGAGCTGTCGTCAGACTTCGGGCAAGTTGTTCACCGGTATAAAAACCTGATACGCCACCGGTTATCTGATAATCCGTTCCGTCAACACGGAGCACATCGTTTGTGCCTGCAACGATTCGAAAACGGCTGTAGTTTGTCCAACGCGATTCAGTATAGCCGGGCAGGGTATAACCGTTTGAGGTTTTGCCGAGGTGTTCTGTGTAGTCGGTAATATTAATGGTCGGGAGAAAGTTTGAGCTTGAACCGGTTATTGCGCTCACTTGGATTCGTGAGTCCTGTCCGCCCCGGCTGCTTGACATAATTTGAAATACATCGTTTTGTACATCATAACGAACATCAACCCGTGCGCTTTGCAGGTTGGCTGCAAGCGAAGCATTAATTTTATCCTCGATTTCTTTGCGGAGCTCCGGAATAGTATAGACACCGTTATCAATTTGGACGTTAACCGCATTGCCGCCGTCGACACGGATTGAAAATGAGTTGTTTAAATCCGTAACATTATAGGCGACTTCGGCAGCATCGGTATATGTTGTTCCCGCAGTTAGCGCGGTGTTTGACGTTGTGGAAAGCCCGAG
Organism: Thermodesulfobacteriota bacterium; assembly: GCA_026415325.1. Taxonomy (GTDB): domain Bacteria; phylum Desulfobacterota; class WTBG01; order CAIYCZ01; family CAIRTM01; genus JAOAHH01. The sequence goes on from JAOAHH010000069.1 coordinate 20,155, forward strand.
CACCTCGTTTACAAGTCCCGTGGAGCTTATTGTTGCATTGACACTGCTGAGAAAGGTGAATTGGTTTGTTGCGGGGTTATAGGTAACGGTGTACGTGCCTGCAAGGGTAGCATTTGCATTCAGCGCATCCTGCAGTGCTGCGGCTACCTGTTGCCCTGTATAAAATTCTCCCTCACGCAACGGACTTCCCGGTAGGCCGGTGACAAGATCGATAGTTACCGGCCCACCGCCGGTATCGGTAATGATAAAGCTGTCATTGATTCCGTCTGCAAAAATAAACTTGCTTTGTGTTGCAGGGTTTGATTCAACCGTTGCCGGCGTCTCTACAAAGAGCGACGAGTTTTGCAGGTTAACGGCGATGTTGATTTTGCTCGTGGCATTCGGCGCAGAGGAAGTTGCATTGATTTGGATATCGGTTATTGCGCCGCGTGGGGCGATCGAGCTCGGATCGAGAATCCAACCCTGTACCCGAAGCCCAGCAGGGTTTACCAAATAACCTTGTTCATCAAATTTAAAATGGCCGGCACGGGTATAATACAGGCCGGTTTGCGGGCTGCGCACCATAAAAAAGCCTTTGCCGCCGATTGCCATATCGGTTGCCTCGTTTGTGCTCTCAAATGAACCCTGCGCAAACACCGCATCAACCGCAGAGAGCGTTACGCCGCGGCCGACCTGTGAGGTGCCCGAAGCACCGGTGATGTTCTGTGCAAGCAGGGTTTCAAAGGTGCTGCGGGCAGACTTAAACCCAATGGTATTGACGTTGGCAATGTTATCGCCGATCACGCTCATCGACGCGCCAAGCGTGTTGAGACCGCTGACGCCTGCGTATAGTGCGCTTGAAATGCCCATGGTTATCCTCCGTATATTAAATGTTTTTAGAAGTCAGAAGTTAGAAAGCAGGAGTCAGAAGTCGGGAGATGATATGCATTTTATAAGCATTCAGAAGTTTACCGACTTCTTCGATTAACGCCACTAATTTCCCGTTCTCTCCATATTCCAAAATCATATGACAAAATTAGATAATATTTTTTTCTGACCTCTGTCTCCTGCTATAACATCAACGGCACTGCCATCATGGCAGCCTTGCCCAGTGTTTTCATCACCGTGCCAATCGAACTATTGCTATTTGTCTGATCGCTTGTTGTGTTGTCAGACTGTTTTGGCGCAGAGATAGAAATGATATCGCCGA
>JAOAHH010000085.1 GCA_026415325.1 Thermodesulfobacteriota bacterium
TGACGCTTGAAGGTGCAGCATCAAAAATAATATCGACGACAGTAACCGATACAAACGGAGCATACACATTTAACGGTCTTGGTTATGATACCTACACAATAACTCCATCGCGTGACGGCTATGGATTTGATCCGCCGTCACAAACAAAAGTAATAACAGCAGCAACTGCAGGCACAACAAAATCCTTTACCTTGTCGAATTTTATTGCTTTTCAAGGATATCAGATATCGGGTGTTGTGCTTGACATTACGAAACCAGAAGGACAAGCCGGTATCCCGGGGATAACCATACAGCTTTCCGGAACAACAACAGATGGCACCAGCATTAACCTTTCAAAGGTAACTGATTCCGAAGGTAAATATTCGTTCACCGAGTTGTCAAATGGCACATATACGATTATGCCTGTTTCAAGTGGCTATAATTTTGAGCCAGCGTCGCAAAGTGTAACCATAGCATCGGCAAATGTACTGAACATCAATTTCTATGCAGGCACCGGCTTTTCAATTAGTGGCACGATATCTAAAAGTGCCGCAACAACAGATAATGAGTCGCTGACAACATTTTCGGTAGAATTGTTTAAAGACAATGCCACATTGATTCTCACACCTCTATCGAAAAGAACCGCGCTTATTGCTGTAACTCCCGATGCAAAGGGCAATTTTGTTTTTATCGGTGTGCCGCCCGGCTCGTATATTGTGAAACCCAAAAAAGCAGGATATGGTTTTGATCCATTACAGTATAACGTTACCATTCGTACAAAAAGTCTGAGCGACCTGTTCTTTACCGCAACGAAGGGCTTATACATTTCCGGCAAAGTCGTCAACCCAATCGGTTTAGGGCAGGCGGGGATTAGTATTGAACTAACCGGTACAGTGCAAGGGAGCACTACCGGAACTTCGACATCCACGGTAACGAATCAAGACGGCAATTATGCATTTACCGGGCTTTCGAGTGGTGATTATATAGTTGCCATTGCTGATGAGATGAAGGGCTATTATCAAACGCTTCCGACAAACCGAAGGGTTAGTTTGACTACTGAAGGAAGGGAAGACCTTAATTTTGTCGTCAGATCTCTCTGCTCAACTGTTTATGTTGTACTTCCGTTTTTTGGCGTTGAAGGAACACCGGTGCATATTTTGGGAACAAATTTCGGATGGTCAGAGCCACTTGATAATGAAACTGTGTCGGTCACGATCGGCGATCAGAGCGATACCATACCTGCCGGCGTTTATTTTGGCACTGAGGATCTTTCGACATGGGTTAAGGCTGAGGTGATGAGCTGGACGCCGGTAAAAATAAGCGTTAAAGTGCCGCCTTCTTCCTTGCGTATTCCTTTGAGTCTTGTAAAAGTATGGGTAGTGCGGAGTATAAAAGATACTGACGTAACAGCGACGGATTCTGATTTTGCAGGATGCTTTGACGGAGCTTCAACCGATTTCTTTTTGTACTTATATTAAGAGAATAATGTGATTGCTCTAAAAAGCACAGACCTTCGGTCTGTGCTTTTTAGTTTATGAGCGGTGTCATGTTTAAGTATCTGTTCTCCAAATATGACTTGAATTTTATGCGTAACGATATATATGTGGTTAATATTATTTTAACGGTACAACAAAATAGTTATGACATTTATTGGGGACATTTGTTTAAGAGCATGGAGAAGATATGCTTCGTTTTTTAACATCAGGGGAGTCCCACGGTAAATATCTTACGGCAACGATTGAAGGGATTCCCTCCGGGCTAAAGATCTCTGCAGAAACGATCAATCATGACCTTGCACGAAGGCAGACAGGATACGGTGTCGGGCCGCGTATGGCTATTGAAAAGGATGAGGTTGAGATTGTTGCAGGGGTTCGGTTTGGAAAGACCATCGGATCGCCGATTACGCTCCTCATTAGTAACCGCGACTGGATACATTGGCAGGAAACAATGGCGGTTAATGATCCGAAAAGACCAATAAAAGAGCTTGTTACCGCACCACGGCCGGGTCATGCCGATCTTGCAGGCGCCCTGAAGTATCACCAAAAGGACATCAGGAATATTCTCGAGCGCTCAAGCGCGCGGGAAACAGCAGCACGTGTTGCCGTTGGGAGCATTTGTAGGGCATTTGTAAAACAGTTTGGCATACGGGTCATTGGTTATGTCATCTCAATTGGGGGCATCAGCATCAAGAAACAAAACATGCCCCTAGATATGATACACCAACACGCAGAAGCATCGATGCTCCGCTGCCCTGATCCGGTTGCAGAGCGAAGCATGATTCGTCGTATTGATGCAGCACGAAAACGAGGTGATTCTCTTGGCGGGATATTCGAAGTTGTTGCCGATGGCGTTCCGCCTGGAATTGGAAGTCACATCCAATGGGATCTCCGACTTGACGCACGGCTTGCTCAGGCGATTATGAGTATTCAGGCGATCAAGGGTGTTGAAATCGGTATGGGATTTGAGGCTGCTCGCCGGTCAGGCAGTCAGGTTCATGATCCAATATGGTATGATTCCAATAAGAAGAGTTTTTACCGAACGACCAATAATGCAGGCGGCATTGAAGGTGGCATCTCCAACGGTGAGATGATCGTGGTACGGGCGGCCATGAAGCCGATTGCAACCCTCTATGCTCCACTGCATTCGGTTGACATCGTAACCAAAGAAGAGGTTGCGGCTGCCGTCGAGCGATCTGATATATGTCGCGTGCCCTCGGCAGCGGTTATCGGTGAAGCAATGGTTTGTATTGTGCTTGCCAACGCTCTTTTAGAAAAGTTCGGTGGCGACAACATGTCAGAAACGCTTAATAATTATGCTTCCTATCTGCGATACCTGAAGCGGTTTTGATTATGCCGACCGTCACGGTTAATCTTCAGCAGCGAGATTATCGCATTGAGATCAAACATGGGCTGATCAACCGTATCGGTTCTCGACTCCCTACAAGATTACAGGGAAGGCGCGCCGCGATTGTAACCAATGACTGCGTCGGCCCCCTTTATGCTAAGGCAGTCTCTGCAGCACTTGCAGATCGGTTTAAAACCGTTACGGTCATAACCATACCGGATGGAGAACGATATAAAACTATTGATCAGATCAAAAGTATTTATCGTCAATGCGCTGCATGCGGGCTTGAGAGGACATCGCCTCTTTTTGCGCTTGGCGGGGGGGTTATCGGTGACATTACCGGTTTTGTAGCCGCAACATTTTTACGGGGTGTCCCTTGTATCCAGATTCCAACGACATTGCTTGCGCAGGTAGACAGCAGTGTAGGCGGAAAAACAGGAGTGAATCTTCCGGAAGGGAAGAACCTTGTTGGGGCTTTTTATCAACCTTTGTGCGTATTCATTGATCCTGATGTGCTCAAAACACTTCCTGACCGGGAAATGAAAGCAGGAATGGCCGAGGTTATTAAGTACGCTTTGATAAAAGACAGCCTGCTGTATGAACTCCTAACGTCTTCTTTGACCCGTATGATGCCGTTGCCCCGACAGACGCTTGAACGAGTGATCACGTTATGCTGCGCCATTAAGGCTGGTATCGTCAGCCGCGATGAACATGAACACGGAATACGGGCGATTTTAAATTACGGACATACCATCGGCCATGCGATTGAAACATTAACCAGCTATACGGTATTCAAACACGGTGAGGCAGTGGCAATCGGTATGGTAGCCGAGGCGCGCATCGCTGCAGCAATCGGATTATGCTCGACAAAAACGTTTGAGCAGACGTTGGATCTCGTTCGCCGTGCAGGGCTTCCAACAGCACTGCCGAATTTTTCAGTACAACAGTACCTGCAGGTGATACAGCAAGATAAAAAACGCGCAGGTGATAAGATCAGAATGATTTTGCCGCGTCGGATCGGAGCGGTTGTCATAAAAGAATTTACCGCCCGTGAGCTTGCGCATCTTTTGCAGGATTTGTTGCCAGGGAACAAATATCGGAGGAGGAAAAAGAATGAAACTACTCGTGCTCCACGGTCCAAATCTTAACATGCTTGGGAAACGTGAGCCGGAACAGTACGGTAAAGTAACGCTTGAGGAAATCAACGCCATGCTTCGCGATGTCGCTCGGCAACATAACGTGGAAATCGAAATCTATCAATCAAATCATGAAGGGGCACTTATTGACAAAATCCATAGCGCTATTGGCTCAGCCCATGGGTTGCTTCTAAATCCTGGTGCGTTAACCCATACCAGCATTGCGCTCAGGGATGCTGTTATTGCAAGTACTATCCCAACGGTTGAAGTGCATCTTTCAAACATCTATGCACGTGAACCGTTTCGGAGGGCATCGTTTTTATCGGATGTTGCCCTTGGGGTTATTTCAGGGTTTCGGGAATATAGTTACGTGTTAGGACTTCAAGCACTCATCTACCATCTTCGAGCAGCCTCATCGGTATAGTACTCTTCGCGTGAAGTACCAAGCCGCGTATGCTATGCTGCACGCGAACGATATGCGGGTTTAATGTGGAGGGGAACCCCTGCAAACCCGAACTGCTGACGTATCTCCCGTTCAAGATGGCGTATGTAGCTTTTCGTAAAGGCCGATGGATTATTCGTCCATAGGGTGAATGTTGGTGGTGCGGTTTCAACCTGCGATGCAAAGTAAATTTTTGTCTGGGTGCGGCGACCACGCGGCGGTGGGCAATGTTCAACGATATCGCGCAGCCCTTTATTAAGCGCTGCCGTTGGAACGCGTTTTTTGAACACTTCATCAAGCCTTACAATACTGTCCAATATTTTTCTCACCCGCAAACCAGTACGCGCTGAGACGGTCAGAATCGGAGCATAGTCCAGAAAAGGGAGTTCGGCGGCTATGTTTTTGAGAAAAGCGCTATGCGTTTTATCATTTTTTTCAATGAGATCCCATTTATTGACGGCAAGAATGCAGGCGCGTTTTTTTTCACACACGAGTGATGCAATTTTTGCATCTTGTGTGGTAACCCCTTGTGTTGCATCAAGCACGATAATGCAGATCGTGCTTTGGTTGATAGACATAAAGGCACGAAACACGCAATACTTCTCGAGCTGATATGAAATAGAACTTTTTTTCCGAATGCCTGCTGTATCGATAAACCGGATTGTCTTTCCGTGGTAGCGGAGCACACTATCTACTGGATCACGGGTTGTTCCTGCTGTATCGGTCACTAACAATCGTTCGTAGCCAAGAATGGCATTGATACACGACGACTTCCCGACGTTTGGTCTGCCGATGATGGAAACAACAATCTCTTCATCTGATTCCGGGGCGGTAGAACGGGCATGGGGAAGGTTGCGCAGAATGGAGTCGAGCAATTCTGTAATACCAATACGATTGCGGGCAGCAACCGGAACGATTGTTTCGACACCGAGACGATAAAAATCGGGCAAAACTTCGCGATCCCGCGGCCCATCGACTTTATTGACAGCATAGATAACCGGCTTTTGCGAAGCACGCAGCACATCGGCAATATCATGGTCTGTTACCTGAAGACCTTCCTTTGCGTCCATAAGAAAGATAATGACATCGGCTTCATCAATTGCGATTCGGGTATGTTCACGTACAAGTTTTCCCACATCGTCCCGCGCAGCGGGATCAAACCCGCCGGTATCAACAAGCGTAAAGGCGCACCCGTTATACTCGATGTCCCTATAATTACGGTCCCGTGTCACGCCAGGAAGGTCATGGATGATGGCGATATTTTTTTTGGCAAGCGCATTGAACAGCGATGACTTCCCGACATTCGGTCGTCCAACAATAGCAACAATAGGATTGCGTGCCACGTCCTTTGTTACTCCTTCAATAATTTCCGCAGCGTATTGCGAGCGGCATCCTGTTCAGCACTCTTTTTGTTGTGACCGGAACCTTTTTCATACGGCTGCCCGTCAATCAGCACTTGCGATACATAGGTTTTGATGTGATCTGAGCCTTCCTCGGTGAGAATAATATAGCGCGGCAATGCATTAAAATTTTTCTGGCAATATTCCTGCAACCTGCTTTTATAGTCGCGATAAAATCCGTGCGCCGCGACATCCTCAATGCAAACGCTAAAATGACGTTCAACAAACTCATGCGCTGCCTGAAATCCGCCATCGTAATAAACAGCTGCAATGATCGCTTCGAACACATTAGCAAGGATCGATTTTTTTTCATGCCCCTTACTCTCATACTCACCTTTGCTTAAATAGATATAGCGGCCAATATCAAGCGTCTGTGCCATTGAAGAGAGCGAATCCTCGTTGACCACAGCAGCGCGCATGTTGGACAGTTTCCCTTCTGACAACTGGGGGAAACGGTTTAGCAATATGTCACGGATAATGAGCTCAAGCACGGCATCGCCTAAAAATTCAAGACGCTCGTTGCCAAATTTGTCACCGATGTTCATTTCATTTGCATACGATTTATGCGTCAGTGCCTGCTCAAGGAGGAGGATGTTTTTAAAATGATAACCGAGACGGTCTTGTAGCTCGGCATAGGATGCGCGAAGCGCTGCATCATTGCGATCTTGTGCATGTATATTGTTTTCAGAGAACCCCATGGTTTGTGCAGTGAGCCTATTCGGTTACTGATGCGGAATAAAATAGATTGAACTTGCTGGTGTTATGATATATGAAAACCTTTGCCTATCTTATATAATTATTAAAGAAAAAACAACTTGTCATGGGAGAAGGGTAATGGACATTTCAGAACTTTTGATTTTTAGCGTCCAACAAAAAGCATCCGATGTGCATCTGAGTGCTGGTGAACCGCCGATGCTTCGCATCCACGGCGAAATCAGAAAAATTGAGGGACCAGCTATTTCCGCAGAACAGGTGCATAAAATGATCTATGACATACTGAATGACCGGCAGCGGAAAATGTTTGAAGAGAATAAGGAGCTTGACTTTTCAATCTCACTTGGCGAGTATGGGCGCTTCCGCGTCAACTGTTTTTACCAGCAACGGGGAGAGTGTGCAGTGTTTCGTGCGATTCCAAATAAAATATATACGTTTGAAGAACTGGGATTGCCACGTGTATGCAAACAGATTGCGCGCTACCGCAAGGGGCTTGTACTTGTTACGGGCCCGACCGGGAGCGGTAAATCAACAACACTTGCCGCCATGATTGACTACATCAATAGTGAACGCAAAGAACACATTATTACGATCGAGGACCCTATTGAATTTGTTCACATGTCAAAGAACTGTATTATTAACCAACGTGAGCTCGGCGCTCACACCCATAGTTTTGCCAATGCCCTGCGCAGTGCGCTGCGAGAGGACCCTGATGTTATCCTTGTTGGAGAAATGCGCGATCTGGAAACGATATCACTGGCGCTTACGGCTGCAGAGACCGGGCATTTGGTATTTGCAACACTGCACACCACCGGCGCTCCTAAGACCATCGACCGTATTATTGATGTGTTCCCCTCAACCCAGCAAGCACAAATACGAACGCAATTTTCTGAAACCATACAGGCGGTTATCTCACAGCGGTTGTTCAAACGCAGGGACGGAACCGGACGGGTTGCTGCACTTGAAATTATGATTGGCACACCAGCAATCCGCAATCTTATACGCGAAAACAAGATATCACAAATTGCATCAGCAATGCAAACCGGTCAGAAGTTCGGCATGCAAACAATGGATGCGGCGATCAAGGAACTTATCAGTAGGCGCATTATTAATCCTGAAGAAGCGGAAGGGCTGCTTGACGAAACTATAGGTATTTAAACACAGGGGGAAGTGGCTATGACCGTCAAGGATTTACTTGTCGTTATGGCAAAGGCGAAGGCGTCAGATCTCTATTTGACCGTTGATGCGCCGCCGATGTACCGCGTTGAGGGGATAACCCGACCGTATGGGGAGCTGAAACTCACCAGCCAGCATACTGAAGAAATTGCAATGTCGCTTATGAACGAGCGGCAGAAAGCATTGTTTGCCGAAACCATGGAGATGAACCTTGGGCTCTATTATCCTGATATCGGCCGGTTTCGTGTCAACATTTTCAGGCAGCGGGGTGCAGTCGGGATCGTGTTTCGACAGATAAAAATTGAGATTGACACCATTGACGATTTGGGTTTGCCGCAGATCCTTAAAGATATCAGCATGACGAAACGAGGGCTGGTACTGGTTGTTGGCGGGACTGGTACCGGAAAATCGACTACCCTTGCAGCAATGATCGATTACCGAAACACCAATGCACCGGGACACATCATTACCATTGAAGATCCTATCGAGTTTATCCATCCACACCGGAAAAGTATTGTCAGCCAACGCGAACTCGGTATTGATACCTTGAGTTATGCCGAGGCATTGAAAAATACCTTGCGCCAGGCGCCCGATGTTATCCTTATAGGTGAAATACGCGATCGGGAGACGATGGAATCCGCGGTCACTTTCGCAGAAACCGGCCATCTATGCTTGTCCACACTCCATGCCAACAATGCAAATCAGGCAATCGAACGTATTATGAATTTTTTTCCGCCAGAAAAGCACGATCAGATTTATTTTCAATTATCGCTCAACCTTCGGGCGATTATTTCCCAACGATTGGTGCCTACCGTTGATGGAAAACGCGCCGCGTCCATCGAAATTCTCCTGGACACGCCTCGCATCAAAGACCTGATCATGAAAAAGCGGATCGAGCTTCTGAAAGAAGCAATGGCGGAAGGTATGCATGAGGGCATGATGACCTTTGATCAATCGCTCTACGAGTTGTATCGGCAAGGACGCATTTCCTACGAAAACGCCATTGCGTATGCCGATAGCGCCAACGACCTTCGCCTGCGGATCAAAATGGATGAAGTGCAGCAGAAGAGCGCCAAAGATGAACCATCAAAAAAGGATGGTGATTCGCCGTTTCGGCTCAAGCTTGACATTGAGCGGTAATAAGGAACGGCTGCTGTTCTGTGCCTGCGTTAGTATTCGTGTTTGCCCACCATGGAACATGGCACGGAAGGCTGGAGCGGCAAGCGGTGCAGCACATGCCGTTGTAGTGCCGCACGTACTATAACTCCCATGGCACATCATCGGTTATATTAAAAGTATTGTGACCTATAACGATGAATCAGTCGGTGAACAACGCGATCAGTATTATCGGCCTGGCACTCAGGCGGTTTTATCAAGAAAAGCGGCTCTTGTGGGCAGCCTCGCTGACCTTCACGACTATGTTTGCATTGGTGCCGCTGCTCAGCGTTTTGTTTTTCGTGTTCAATGTTTTCGGCGACCTTTCGCAGCTCAAAGCACTCATCCAGCCGTATGTGTATAAGCTGATTGCCCCCGGTGCGCAGCAGGATGTACTGAATATCATCAATGACCTTGTCGAGCATGTGGATTTTAAGACTATCGGGATTTTCAGCTCTTCTGCAGTTGTCGTATCCGTTTTCCTGCTTTTGTTTGAAATCGAATGCTCGCTCAACGAAATCTGGCTCATCCGAAAACGTATTTCCATGCTCTCGCGGGCCGCTCTGTACTGGGTACTGCTGACCGTCGGTCCCCTGCTGGTGGCAGTATCGTTGTTCATTATCGTATCCCTCCAGAGCTATCAGCTTGTTCGCAGTATTGAGTTTTTCGTCGAGCCGCAGATCATTGCCTATGCCTCTTATGGCCTTATGTGGATTGCATTTACCGCCCTGTACTATTTTATGCCCGGAACGCGTGTCAGGTTTTGGTCCGCGCTGTTCGGCGGTATTGTCGCCGGAACGATTTGGAAGATTGCAGGATTTCTCTTTTCACTTTATACGTCGAGATTTCTTTTTTACTATCCAAAAATCTATGGCTCGCTTGCCGCAGTCCCTATTTTTATGCTCTGGATATTTTTCTGCTGGATTGTTTTTTTGCTCGGCGCTGAAATTACCTATCTTCATCAGCATCGGCGGTTTTACCAAAACGCCCTCTCCGGAACGTGGCTCAATCCCTCAACACGGCGGTATATCACCCTGCTCATCATGCTGTGGATTGCACGGCGATTCCGTGAAGCGCAGCCACTCCTGACCATTGCATCCATTGCCGATGCAACCGGTATTCCCCCTCACCTTATCCAGGATATTGTGGAGCCATTACTGAAGACTTCGCTGCTTGTTGCCGCTCCAGGCTATAACGCTCCCCTTGCACCGGGGAAACCGATCACCCATATTACGGTCGGAGATATTCTTGACCATGCGGCAGGCCATGATACGATACAATACACTGCTCCAGGTGCCGCTGATGATGCCCTCTGCAGGACGGTTATTGCTGCGGTAAACTCAGATGCCTATCAGCAGGTTCGCCATCTGTCGCTCAAACAGCTTCTTGACAACGGTTCTGTCGGAGTTGGAAAGGTATAGTATGCCATACAAAAAAAAGACGTTTATCAGAGACCTTACCGAAAATAATGAAGTAGAAGATTTATTTCTTGTGCGCAGCAAGAATAACGGTATTACCAAAGCCGGGAAGCCTTACATTGCGCTTACGCTCGGTGATGCGACCGGTGAAGTAAAAGGGCGGATTTGGGACAATGCTGAAAAGCTCGGCGAACGATTTCATGACGGTGATATTGTCAGAGTAAAAGGATTCAGTGTGTTGTATCAGGGGGCGCTCCAGCTCAATATCAGCGATATTGATTGCTGTACCGATGTCGATGCTGCAGATTTTTTGCCTGCTTCAACCAATGATCCCGAAGCCACGTATGCAGCAATCCTTCTGCTTATCGAGGGGGTACAGAATAGCCATCTTAAAACATTGCTCCAGAATATTTTTGGTAATGACGCGGTTGCCCATGCATTTAAAAGAGCCCCTGCCGCTAAAACACTCCATCATGATTATCTCGGCGGCCTCATGGAACATACCCATATGGTGGCGCGTATCGCCAAAGACATGGTCGGTTACTATCCAACACTGAATCAAGATCTGGTGATTGCCGGGGCACTGCTGCATGATATCGGCAAGATACGGGAGCTCTCATGCGAAACATCGTTTGAATACTCTGACAGCGGACGGCTGCTCGGACATATTGTGATGGGCGATGAGATCGTCAGAGAGGCGATCGAAAAGATTGATGGATTTCCTTCGGAACTTGCAATGGTGCTTCGTCATATTGTGCTCAGCCACCACGGACAATATGAGTTTGGGTCGCCAAAGCGACCAAAAACACTTGAAGCAGTGCTTATTAGCTACATCGATGATCTTGACGCTAAAATGTACGGTTTTACCCGTGCGGTTACAAAGGAAAAATCGACGCGAACAGGATGGACAACGTACAATAAACTTTTTGATCGGTATCTTTATGCCGGAACGCCGTCTGTATCACCAGAGCATGAGAACGAATAATTCACATACGTTGCAGGCGATTGTAGCATTGCTAAGGACGCAGGGTGAGCAAGAGCGCTTCTTCATCGCAATAAGGAAATTTGACACATTTCACGCAATCCCCCCATACCTTATGCGGCAAAACTGATTTGTCAACCGGCGTAAACCCTAATTTTTTAAAAAAGTCCGGAACATAGGTGAGCACAAAGACTCGCGCAAGGCCAAGGTCAGCTGCCTCTTTCAAGCATACCGTCACAAGCTGGGCACCGATGCCTTGGTTCATATATTCTTCCAGCACCGCAAGCGACCGAATTTCCGCAATATCCTCCCAACATATGTGCAGTCCGCATACACCGAGAAGCGTGGAGCCGGTTTCATCGGTGGCAACAACAAAGTCCCGCAGCTGTTCGTATAAATCACTCATCGAGCGCCCAAGGAGCAGCCCCTTCTGGGCATACCGGGAAAGCAAGGCATGGATTTCTTTGACATCGGCGATGGTTGCTTTACGGATCATGAGCATTTGCCTTTCTGGATGTATGAGGGAGGCACCCACGTGCTCCATGGTTACGGTGAGGTGCGCCGGGCATTATTGAGCATTTCGCGTGCGTGTGCAAGGGTTTTTGCAGAGAGGTTTTTGCCGCCAAGCATCCGCGCAATTTCAGAGGGGCGTTCTTTTTCCGTCAGTTCAGCGATCGACGTAACGGTTCTACCGTGGGATATTGTTTTGGTGACGGTAAAATGTGATGATCCGAACACGGCAATTTGCGGCACATGGGTGATACAGATAACCTGATGCTGACGGGCGATGTCACGTAATTTCATGCCAACGGCTTCTGCAACGGCTCCGCCGATCCCTGCATCGACTTCATCAAACACGAGCGTTGCAACACTGTATTTTTGTGCGACGATTTTTTTTATCGCAAGCACAATACGCGACAATTCACCGCCTGACGCGATGCGCGAGAGCGGCTTTTCCGATTCGCCAGTATTCGGTGCAATAAAAAACTGCACCGAATCCCTGCCGCGTGTCGTCAGACCCTGTATTCCATCGCATGGATTATCAGTGGGCACACGCTCGGCAGCGGTAACAGCGACTGTAAATCGAGCCTGACGAAACCCGATATCGGCAAGCTCTGCCTCAACCCTTTGCTTGAGCTCCTTACCGGCTTCGATACGCTTTTGGGTCAGGGATTCGGCAATGCTCCACAGCCGATCGGCATATACGGCAAGATTTTTTGTAAGGGTATCGATGTGTGATGAACCCTCATGGAGTTGGGCGAGCTCCTGTTCAATGGTGCGGTGATAGGCAAGAATATCCTCGATTGACTGCCCGTATTTTTTTTTGAGCCGATAAAGCTCGGCAAGGCGTTCTTCGATGTCCTCAAGCCGCCGGGGATCGATGCTGATGTTTTGGGCGTACCGGCAGAGTGATCGTGCGCAGTCTTCAAGGGAAATGGCCGCGGCACGTATATCGTTCTGAAATGGGGCAATTGTGTGGTCTATTGCAGCAGCATCGGAGAGTGCTTTTGCAAGCTGCTGCAGTGTAGGCACCACGGCTTGTTCGTCCTCGTAGAGCCGTGCATAGACACCGTAGGTTGCTTCCTGTAACATTCGGGCGTTTACCGCGACTTTCTTCTCTTCAAGCAGGAGTTCCTCCTCTCCGGGGCGAAGATCTGCCCGGGCAATTTCCTGATATTGAAATTCAAGGAGTTCTTTACGCTGGGCAAGTTCGAGAGAGCGTTTTGTAACAGTGCGCAATTGATCGGCGACCTTTAGAAATGTGGCATACAGCGTTTCATATTCCTGACGGATTTCCTCAAGGTTTGCAAATCCATCGAGAATGTCGATGTGATGTGCCTCATGCAACAGCAGTTGCTGGGAGTACTGACCGGAAATATCAAGCAGGAGGCTGCCGAGCTGGGTGAGCATCTGCAGCGTCGCAGGTCTGCCGGCAATCATGATCTTGTTCTTGCCTGTCCTGGACACGGATCTGCTGACGAGCAGTTCACCGCCGTCGCAGGACATATCCCAGGATCGAAGCAGTTCCTGTACATTGGTAAGCCCGGAGACGTTAAATACTGCTTCGACACGTGCCTCTTCGGCTCCGGTGCGGATGAGGTCTGCAGAGGCACGGCCGCCGATGAGCAAATTTAGGGCACCGACGATGATCGATTTGCCGGCCCCGGTTTCGCCGGTAATAATGGTCAGGCCGTCGTGAAATGAAACATCAATGGCGTTGATGAGTGCAAAATCTTTTATAAACAGGTGCTGAAGCATGTGGCTGCGCCAACGTCACACGACAACGAGTTCTGGATGTTTTTTGCTACCGTTCTCCCCATTTCAGCTTCTGCTTGAGGACTTCAAAATAGTTGCGAAACGGCGTTTTAATAAGGCCGATGGTTGCATCAGATTTTTTAACGATAACAGAATCGCCTGCTGCAATCCGGTGACCAACCTGACCGTCGATAGTTAAAAAAACATCTTCGCTTTCAGACCGCAGGGTTACTTTTACCTCGCTGTCATCGGGCAAAATCAGAGGCCGGTTAGTGAGGGTATGAGGGCAAATCGGAGTGAGTAGGATGAGTTGTAACGATGGATAGATAATGGGCCCGCCGGCAGACAGCGAATATCCGGTTGAACCGGTCGGGGTACCGATGATAAGCCCATCGGCTTTAAAGGTATTGATGTAATTGTCATTTACCCATGTGTCGAGGTCCATAATCCGGGCAAGTGCCCCTTTGTTAATAACAACATCATTGAGTGCACGAAAAGAGAGTGAACGATCCTCGTTGGCTTTGACCAGTGTTGCCGCCAAAACCATACGCTGGTCAAGGGTGTAATCACCGGCAAGAACGCGCTCAAGCATAACTTTTGTTTCTTCATGGCGTATTTCTGTTAAGAAACCTAACCCGCCTGCGTTGATCGCAAGAATTGGAACCGACGAAGCGCCTGACATCCGAACAACGCTCAGAAGGGTTCCGTCTCCGCCAATAACAATCAGCAGATCACTTTGCTGTGGTATGGTGGAACGCTCAACGAAACGGCAACCAGAAGCGGTTATGCCGCAGTCCTGCTCAAGAAGTACGCTGATATTTTTCTCCTGAAGCCAGGGAAGCAGATCGGCAACAAGGCGAAGTGCCTCAGGAGCACGTTTTTTCATAATGATACCGATGCGTTTCATAGTCATACCGGTAAAAATAATTGTCTGATTTTTTTAACATGATTGCTTAAGAGTGTCTATTGAAAACCATGTTAGCTTCATTTGTATACAATAAATAATAGCTTGACTGCAGTTACCTATTCCAGTATCATGATAAAATTACAGCATTTACAATAAGTTAACAAATATATGGATACAATCTATGAAACTTCTGGTGACGGGCGGTGCGGGCTTTATAGGGTCTAATTTTATTCGGTATGTGCTCACAACCTACAAAGAGTGGACTGTTGTCAATCTTGACAAACTGACCTATGCCGGCAATCTTGAAAACCTTGTTGATGTGGCGCAGGGCGCCAGTGCTGATCGTTATCGTTTTATCCGTGGTGATATTGCTGACCGTGCGCTGGTTGAGGAAATTTTTTCTACCGGCTTTGATGCAGTTATCAATTTTGCAGCAGAATCGCATGTCGATAGGAGCATCGATAATGCCCATGTTTTTATTCAGACAAATGTGCTCGGCACACAAGTGTTGCTTGACAGCGCACTGCGTCACAAGGTGCAGCGCTTTGTTCAAATTTCAACCGATGAGGTCTACGGGTCACTCGGCCCTGAAGGGTATTTTACCGAAACAACGCCGCTTGCCCCAAACAGTCCTTACTCGGCAAGCAAAGCCGGGGCCGATCTTTTAGTGCGCGCCTATTATGAGACCTTTCGTCTCCCGACCATTATTACCCGCTGCTCCAATAACTACGGGCCATATCAATTCCCCGAAAAACTCATCCCGCTCTTTATTACCAATGCGCTGCATGACCAACCGCTGCCGCTCTATGGCGACGGCTTGAACGTGAGGGACTGGATTTATGTCGAGGATCATTGCGCGGCCATAGCGCTGATATTGGAGAGAGGGCGACCGGGTGAAGTGTACAATATCGGCGGCAATTCAGAAAAAACGAATATAGAAATAACACGTGCCATTCTCCATCGGCTCGGAAAGCCCGAATCTCTGATCCGATATGTCACCGATCGGCCGGGACATGACCGACGGTATGCAATCGACAGTTCAAAACTGCAGCGCGAGCTTGGGTGGGCGCCACGGTATGATTTTGCTACCGGCATTGACAGGACAATCCGGTGGTACCTTGAGAATACTGCATGGTGGCAGAGAATAAAAACGGGGGAATATCTTGATTTTTATAACCGCTGGTATGGCAATCGAATATAAGGCAATGCTGAACACCACGACATCGATCAGTACACGGCAGGGGCTTGGGCGGTGCGGATTTTGATTACCGGTTCCAGCGGAATGCTCGGCAGGGAGCTTGCCGAACGGCTCCATCCGGCACATGAGCTTATCCTCAGAGATATCGATGGGCTTGATGTCAGGGATGCTTCTGCTGTGTATGGAGAGATCAAACGGCTCAGTCCCGAGGTCGTCATCAACTGTGCTGCCGCTACCGATGTTGATTGGTGTGAATACTATCCCGAGCAGGCATTTGCCGTGAATGCCGAAGGGGCGCGCAATATTGCCGAAGCATGCGCCGTAACAGGCGCCCTTATGTGTCACCTCAGCACTGATTATGTCTTTGACGGCAGTGCAACACGACCGTATACCGAACAAGATATTCCCCACCCGATTTCGGTGTACGGTAGATCAAAACTTGCTGGCGAGCGTTATGTCCGTGAGATCGTTTCACGCCATATTATTGTCCGGACTTCGTGGCTCTATGGAGTATACGGGAAAAATTTTATCGAAACAATTCTCCGGCTTTCTGAAACGCGCCATGAACTCCGGGTGGTGAACGACCAGACAGGCTCTCCAACCTATGCTGAAGACCTTGCCTGGGTGATCGAGCAACTAGTGACATTGCCTGCTCCCTACGGCACTTATCATGTCTGCAACACGGGGATTTGCACGTGGCATGATTTTGCCGTAGCGGCACTTTCCCTTGCCGGGCGGCAGACTGCGGTTGTGCCAATTACAACAGAGGAGCTTGGACGAGCTGCACCACGGCCGCGATTTTCTGTTCTGGACAACGCACACGTCAGCGCAACACTGGGTATAACGCTGCGGCATTGGTGCGATGCGCTCACCGCATATATGTACAAAAGGAAAGGAGTATATAGATGAAAATTGCTATTATTGGGACCGGCTATGTTGGACTGGTGACCGGCACGTGCTTTGCGGAGACCGGTAATGATGTGCTGTGTGTAGATAACAACGAAGATAAGATTACAGCGCTCAACAGCGGCATTGTCCCCATTTATGAACCGGGACTCGATGAGCTGATCAAACGCAACACCAAAGAAGGGAGACTCGTCTTTACCACAGACATTCGGCATGCGATACAGACGAGTCTTTTTATTTTTATCTGTGTGGGCACCCCGCCCCGCGATGATGGCGCTGCGGATTTGACTGCGGTGTGGAACGTTGCAGAAGAGATCGGGAAGCATATCAACGGATATAAAATTGTGGTGACCAAGAGCACGGTACCGGTCGGAACCACGCACCGTGTCCGTGATATTATCCGAAGCCGAACCGACCAGCAGTTCGATGTTGCATCAAATCCTGAGTTTCTCAAGGAAGGTGCAGCCGTTGATGACTTCATGAAACCAGACCGGGTCGTCATCGGCACCGAAGATCCGCGGGTCGAGGAGCTTTTGAAAGAATTGTATGCGCCGTATGTGCGCACCGGCAAACCGATTCTTGCCATGAACATTAGGAGTTCTGAGCTTACCAAATACGCGGCAAATGCAATGCTGGCAACGCGCATTTCTTTTATGAACGAAATAGCAAATCTCTGTGAAAAGGTTGGTGCCGATGTCAACATGGTTCGTATCGGGATGGGAACGGATCCGCGCATCGGTGCGTCGTTTTTGTTCCCCGGCGTCGGCTACGGCGGTTCCTGTTTCCCAAAGGATGTGCGCGCAATCGTGGAAGTAGCACGTTCTGTCGGTTACGATATGAAGATATTGCCGATGGTTGAAGAGGTCAACTGCCGGCAAAAACAGGTGCTTGCAGAAAAGATTATCGCGTATTTCGACGGATCGGTGCAGGGAAAGAAAATTGCCGTATGGGGGTTGTCTTTTAAGCCCCGTACCGATGATATGCGCGATGCACCATCGATTGACATTATCTCCCGGCTTCTCGACGGCGGTGCCGTGGTTGCAGCGTATGATCCGGTTGCAACAACCGAAGCGCGAAAGATTTTCGGTGACCGCATACAATACGGGGCAAAGAATTACGATGTGCTCAAAGATGCGGATGCACTTGCCGTTATCACCGAATGGAACGAATTCCGTGAGCCGGATTTTGATAAAGTAAAGACGCTCATGAAGCGACCGGCTATCTTTGACGGCAGAAACATCTATGACGGAAAAAAACTCATTGCCCGCGGATTTGACTATTTTTGCATCGGTATATCCTATACCAAATGAAGGAGAGAAGACATGCGGACATTGATTACCGGTGGCGCCGGGTTTTTGGGTAGTCATCTTTGCGACCGGCTCATTCAGGAAGGACATCAGGTTATTTGTATGGATAACCTGATTACCGGAAACATGGACAATATTGCCCATCTGATCGGTAACAAAAACTTCAAATTCATCCATCACGATGTTACCGAATATATCTATGTCGAAGGTGCTCTGGACAATATTCTACACTTTGCATCGCCTGCCAGTCCGATCGACTACCTCGAATTGCCGATCCAGACCCTGAAAGTCGGCTCGCTCGGAACCCATAAGGCGCTCGGGCTTGCCAAAGCGAAGAAAGCAAAATTCCTCTTAGCCTCAACCTCAGAAGTATACGGCGATCCGCTCATACATCCCCAACCGGAAACCTATTATGGCAATGTGAACCCGATCGGTCCTCGGGGCGTCTACGATGAAGCAAAGCGCTTTGCCGAAGCCCTTACTATGGCATATCATCGGTATCATGGAGTTGATACACGGATTGTCAGAATCTTTAATACTTACGGTCCCCGAATGCGGCTTGACGATGGCAGGGTTGTCCCTGCCTTCATTTCCCAGGCACTGCGCCATGAGCCGTTAACGGTTTTCGGCGACGGTTCCCAGACCCGCAGTTTTTGCTATGTCGACGATCTTGTCGAGGGGATATACCGTTTGTTGCTGTCTAATGAGCATGAGCCGGTCAATATCGGTAATCCGCATGAAATGACCATACGGGAATTTGCAGAAAACATTGCCCGCATCGCCGATATTCCCTGCCGGATTGTGCATAAGCCGTTGCCTCAAGATGATCCGAAAGTGCGGCAGCCAGATATTACAAAAGCTCGGGAGGTTTTAGGCTGGGAGCCGAAGGTTGCGTTTGAAGAAGGCATCACCAAAACGTTTGCATATTTTAAAAAGAAGCTCGGTATGTAGCCATGGAAAAAAACCGGTATCGACCTGGGATGATATTTCTTGTTATTGTTATCCTTGCTCTGATGCAATGGTTTCTCGTCGGTTCGGTACAGCGTGAGCTTGACGGAAAACTGCAGGAGGTACATGAGGCGATCAACACCAATTCGGTTATCAATACCGCGCTGATTAACATTCTTGAAAAGAAGAATGTTCTTGAAAAGCAGCAGGTCCTTGATGAGGCTGCCCGTATTTCAAAAGATATCAAAACCATGCTCGAAACCATGAAACAGCAAAAAGAGTATCAAGAATCCCGCCAAACAAGCGATAATATGACCAACACACAACAAAACGCGCACTAAACCTTTCCTGTAGGACGGCACATGATAAAAAAGAGTAGATTTGCGATCTTGTTTGTTGTAATATGGTTTTTGTTAATCGGTCTTTGTGCTCGAAATGCACAGTGCCAATACATTACGCCTGCGGTTGTTAACGGCAACACCTATACCTGTTACTTTGTTTCATCGCTTGATATCTTCAGAACCGATATCGCCTTCGATGAAAAAGGCAGAATGGACTTTTCAACGTATCAAGGCGATGGGTTCTACTTTACGTTGACAACACTGTTCGGCGGAGTGTATTGGAGTTTGAATCAGACGATCGGGCAGCGGCGAGGCGATTTCCTTTTCTTTCTCGTCGGCAATACGCGCGACCCTTTTATTTTAGGAACCTGTCTGATCCTGTTTGAATATCAACAGCCGTTTTTTGCCGTGTTTTTTGGCTTTCGAGCGGTCCAATAAGAGCATCTCTTATGCAGTTCGGGAAGTAGCGCAGTCTGGTTAGCGCGCATGCTTCGGGAGCATGAAGTCGGGGGTTCAAATCCCCCCTTCCCGACCATTCTGAATCCAGTCTCACGCCGATAATCACATCAGTTTTAAAGCGCAGATCATCATAGTGCCCCATCTTTTAGATGGCCATGCCCCACATCCACATCTTTTTTTAATTAAAAAAGAATAGAACAATACCGCTTTTAAACATTTTTAAGCAGAAATCTCATTGACATTGGCAGATGTGATTTATATAGGTGTATGCGAATTGGCAATTCTTTGTATGCAAAGATGAGAAACTATTTTGCTTACGGTTCAAATCTTTCACGGAGGCAGATGCGCAGACGATGCCCTGATGCTCGGGTTGTCGGAACCGGCCACCTTGACGGCTATCGGTGGATTATCAACAGCCGCGGGTTCGCCACGATCGTTCCCTCAGAAAATGATGTGGTGTGGGGCACGATCTTTTCCATATCATCTTCTGACGAGCGTGCTCTGGAT
>JAOAHH010000099.1 GCA_026415325.1 Thermodesulfobacteriota bacterium
AACACACTGCTCGCCGCCAGGATTCTTTCCAAAATTATGAAAACCGCTCCCACACTATCGTGATGCTGCCCTTTGTCTGGTAAGCAGTGCTCGGATGTTGCGTTCCATAGTGGTAATCGGGACTGGCTTTTCGAGAAACGCAGCAATTCCAGCATAAGCGACGGGATCAGGCGTAACCCATTCGGCATAACCGGTGCACAGGATGATGGGGATATCTGGCCGTATTTGTTTAATTTTTTTTACAAGCTCGCAGCCGCTCATCCCTGGCATGGTCTGATCGGTAATGATAATATCAAATGAAGCAGGACGGTCTGAGAAAAGCTTCCACGCCTCAGTGCCGTTGTGAGCTGTTGTTACGGTATAGCCTAAGCGTTCAAGCATCTGGCGGTATGTGTCGGTAAGCGATTCTTCGTCATCAACGAATAAAATCTTTCCGGTGCCTTTAAAGAGAGTTGCCACATCGGGTTCCTTCTTGCACTGTACCGCATGGTTGTGCCGGGCAAGGGGAAGTACGATAGTGAACAATGACCCTTTCCCCAGAGTACTTTCAACCCGTATTGCACCGCCATGTTCCTTGACAATACCATGAACCACGGAAAGCCCAAGACCGGTTCCCTTTCCGATTTCTTTTGTAGTAAAGAACGGGTCAAAAATTTTGTCTATGATATCCGGAGCAATGCCCTTTCCCGTGTCGCTGACACGCAGCATGACATATTCCCCAGGAGTAATGTGATGATATGCCATTGCATCTTCTGCTGATAATGTTTCGGTACTCAGTGAAATCGTCAGCGTTCCGGTACTCTTATTTTCCATTGCGTTCACTGCATTGGTGCATAAGTTCATAACCAGTTGCAGCATTTGCGTTGGATCTGCATAAACGGTGCACGGCTGTTCAGCGATATTCGCAACAATTTGAATAGATGCTGGCGTGGTCAGCCGCAGAAGGTCAAGCGCTTCTTTGAGGATATCGTTCATAGTAATAATGCTCCGTTCTCCGACCCGTTTTCGGCTGAAGGTGAGAATTTGTTTCACGAGGTCAGCGGCACGATCGCTCAAGGCAAGAACATTGTTTAGGTGATGATGGATTGGACTGTTCGCTGGCAGCTCATCTTTTGCCACTTCTATATACCCGATTATGCCTGCCAGAATATTGTTAAAGTCATGGGCGATGCCACCGGCAAGTGTTCCCAGCGCCTCCATTTTCTGTGCATTGTGAAGCTGTTGTTCAAGCTGGTTTTCACGGGTTTTGTTTCTGCTAACAGACACGTAATTCACAACCGCACCTGATTGATTTTTGACCGGAGTAATCACCGCCTCAAGGACCATATCGGTGCCGGTGCGCGTTCGGTTGAGTAATTGGCCACTCCACACCTTACCTGATGAAACCGTTGCCCATATGTCCTCAAGGAGCGTTGTTGGCGTACTGGTTTTAACCTGGGGAAAGAAAAAATTATGGCCGATGATCTCTTCTGCCGGAACGCCGCTCGCCGTGCAGGTTGCTTTGTTCACATATTGAATTATCCCTTGTGCATCGGTAATAACAATATGGTCGGAGGCATTTTCAACGGCGGTTGCAAGCATGTGTAATCGTTGTTCGGCTTGCTTCTTTTCTGTGATATCATTGCCGACTGAAAGGATTTCGACAACTGTGCCTGAATCATCGCGCAACCCATGGTTTGACCAAGATATCCAGATACGTCTCCCGTCGCTGCATATATTTTCATTTTCGTTTTTGGCATGCGCATCAGGGTTTTGGCAGATATTTGCAATCATCGCAACAAGGTCTCTGCCGGTACTCTCTTTTCGGGGCACGATGGTGTCGATTACGTTTTTG
>JAOAHH010000103.1 GCA_026415325.1 Thermodesulfobacteriota bacterium
TCGCCCATGCGCGAGATGATTTCCCAGCGGCCACGCTTGTCACGCAGAGCGACCTCAACATCATAGGAGCAGATGAAGTCGCATGGCAGCTCAGCGATGCCCATCTTTTTTGCCATGTCAAGAAACGGGCATTTGGTGAGATGCTCATAGTACACATCTTCGCCGTTCTCGACTTCATGGTCGATATACAGCTCAAACCCAAGCATGGGAAAGCTCACGAGTTCCCGTTTCATGAGTTCGCCGACTGGCAGCTTGCCGCCGGGAAAGTTTTTTCTGATGCGCTTCATGCCCTCATCATAAAGTTTTTTGTAGACCGCAACGCCCTCCTTTTCGCCGAGCACCTTTTTCAGGTCAAGATACAGGTTGATCCTGTCGCTGATAAGAACGCTTAAAATCTTTTCAAGGCGCTCTTCTACCGGCATTGGTTTGTCTGGCTTTGGTAATCGCATGGTAGCCTCCTTGAGGAGTTTAATGGATTAATATCTAACAGAATCAGGTCGCACCGACCCGCTCACGCAGCCACGGTTCGAGGCGTTTGAATTCTATTGAAAAAATCTCGCGCAATTCCCTGAGCTCCTCTTCAGTGCACACACTGTCGCGGGTCATGCGGTAAAGAAAATCTTTGATGCTCTTGTTGCCGCTGATGAGCGCCATGGCCGAGAAGATCATCTTTCCGAGCCACACCGGTATTTTTTTGACCTTGACCGGCCTGCCGACCACCCGGCCGACAAGCTCGATAATTTCAACGAGGGTAAATGTTTCGGGACCTGCGATTTTTATGATTTTATTCTGTGCCGCAGGCCGTTCGAGCGCCTGCATAAACGCTTCGGCAAGGTCTGCAGGATCGAGCGGCTGGACACGGGAGGTGCCGTCGCCGATAATCGTAAAGGTGCCGGTCTGTTTAATCTTTGGGGCAAACTCTTCGGCAAAGTCAACAAAATAACCCGACGGCCTGAAGATCGTATATGGGATACCACAGCGGATAAGACACTGCTCCGCATTCCATTTTGCCTGCAATGAGGTTGCCGGAACATCACTCCCCACACCAAGGGCACTGATATACAGGATGTGGCGCACACCTGCATTGTGTGCGGCTTGGACGACATTCTTTATGCCGCCATGCTCAATCATGTCGTGCGTCAGATGTTTGGTGCCGCGCCTGCGGCCGATGACAAATAACACTGCGTCCACACCCTGTATTGCCCGGCGTACCGATTCGGGATCGGTAATGTCACCGGTCATGACCTCAAACAGTTTAGGATCGTAGGCGGAAACGTCACACGGCGTTATGTCAAAACATCGTGCCGTGATCTTCCGCTCGGCAGTTTTTTTCACGAGCTCCCGACCAACATGGCCGTTGCATCCGGCAATCAGTATCATGGCATGCCTCCCCTTGCACGAAGCTGAGGACTGGATTTATATATCGTTTTACACGTCAAGCCGTTCTGCAAGCACTTTTTCAGGGAGCACGTCCCTGCATCACGATCATTTGACCTGCAGCGCATCGTGCACCGAAACTTCTGCAAATTTTTCAAGTTGTGCGGCAAGCTGCGGACGCTCACGTCGTACCTGATCCAGATGACTCAGCAGGGTGCGACGCACGGTAATCGGATCAGAAAACTCATTGACATAGCCGTAGACCTCGTCACCCTTCGTGAGACTGAACAGATAGTCGATGTCTTCATCGCGCAATACGTGCAACCCGAATCCCTGCGTCGCTTTTTTTATTTCTTCAGGGTCGTTATATTCAAAGGTTTTCGCCCATGATGCGGCATACTCCTCAAGGCCAGTGCCGGTTGCAAGGTGTTTGACGATGGCATTTCCTGCCTGATAGCCATACATGAGTGCCCCTTGGACATAGGTTTCGATAAATGCCGCAGCATCACCGACAACGACCACATTTCCTTCAACAGGATTGGTAAGCGGGGTATAAAAGTTGAGCGTTGCAGCCCGGGTATCGATGATTTTCATGTGTCGAAACCACGGAGCAAAACGCCCCTCGGTGGTAAAGTAGCGAAGCTCCTCCTGTGGGGTAAAACCGGGGGCTGCAGCGACAACCGGAATGCCGATGGTAAGCTCATACACACGCGGTTCGATCGTGCCGCCGTGGGGCTTGGGACACATATAGAGTTGGCCGCGTCTGCCGCGGGTGTGACCGGTTCCGACAAAGGTGATCCATGCATCAGGATAAGGGCAATCGACACCTTCCATATGGTAGGAAGCGACTCTGAACCGTGCAAAGAACTTTCGGCGCGTCTGATTCAGCCCAAGACTCTGCACGAGTTTTGAATTAACACCGTCTGCTGCAACGGCGATGCGGCCTCTCACGTGGTAAAGAGATGAGTCTGTCCGGATGGTAACCCGAACGCCACTGCGGAGATTTTCAACCGCAAGCGCCTGTGTTTCAGTGCGTATTTCAATCATGCGGTTTCCCTGAACGCGCTGAAACAGATCGTTGAGGAGGACTTCCTTTTCATATGAAATTGCCACATTGCCGTCCCGGCTTTTGCCGTTGATTTTCAGCGTGTTGCCGAGCGGTGATACCTTATAGCTTTTTTTCAGGGGGATAACCGCACCGGAGTAGGGGACTGCAAAACGGTTTTTTTCAAACCGGATGCTGCCCGGTGTGTGGGTGACGGTTTCTCCATGGGTGCCGGGCTCGATGATCAGATTGCAGCAGCATGCCCTGAATACCCGCGGTATATCCCGTTTCATATCAATTAGTAAAACGCGCAGCCCGGCAGTGCCTGCGGTCAAAGCGGTTATCAGACCCGCAGGACCTGCTCCTGCCACAATGACGTCGTATACCTTTTCCATACGGCTTTTCCGGCGTTCAGGGTTCATGATGCTTCAGAGAACACTACCATAAGGGGAAAACGACAGCTGACGCCCGGCGCACCCATACCGCAGGCAAGCACACAGGTGCGGCATTCGGTACAGGAAAACTGATCGATTACCGCGCGATTGTCACAGAAATAAATGGCAGATTGCGGACAAAGGTTCACGCAACCGCCGCATCCTACACATTGTTCCTTATCGATCTGCATACAACATCCACATGTCGGTTACAGTACTTCTTTTAGTGTTTCCCCATCATCTTTGCCATCTCCTCAGGAGAGACCACATCCGGCCGTGTTGCATAGCCAGGGTTTGACAGGTTCTGGGGGTCAAACTCGCGCTTTAAGGATTTCATGATCAGATGGATGTCAAACAGCTTTGGCCCGAACATGTCATATGCCGGTCCGAGCACATGAATGGTCGCAGCCGACGAGACCCGGGCAAACTGGCTCATCGTAATCCGACCGATGATCTCGATTGCCTGATTGCACTGTTTAGGATCCTGTTCCGGAAAAACATCGGTTGTGTGGAGGCACCAATAGCCGTATTCCTGCGGGCTGATCCAGCCACCGTGCACGCTGAGCGGTTGCACAAAATCCTTCCCCAGCCCTTCTTTTTCGAGGAGTTCCCGCTCGAGCCGGTTAGATTCAAGAATTTCGTACACGATTTTGTCGATCGAATCGACGTTTGATGACCCGATGCTGAAGCAGTCCGACGGCCGCGACAGGCGCTGGGCATTGCCAAACCGTATCCATTCGTTTGCAGCGCGTTTGATCCAGACCTGATACGGCGGTTCATCTTCGCCAACAAACTCGCCGCCGAGCTTTGCCACAATCGCCCGAAGCACCTTCTCCTCATAGTCGAGCTGCTGTCGGGATGTTTTACCGTGCAGGCCGACGATACAGAAACCGTGCGGGAATACGTTATTTTTCATGTTGTCCCACAGGTCTTGTTTGGTGACCGAGGAGTAGGTGAGGAGAAACTGTTTAGCAAGGTGGGTCGCAACTTCGCCGATTTCTGCCTTCCCCATTTCGTAAAAGAGTTCCGCAGCCTTGCGCAGCCCGTATTCTTCTTCTTCAGGGTAGCGGTGCGGGAACCTGATCATGAACCACCGCCACAGGTCCCCGAGCGAGCTTGAGAACTTCATATTTGCCGTTCCCTGCGCGGGAAAAACCTCAGGGCCTGCATACGGCCAGAGCTTACATGATATTTTCGTGACAACGCCCATGCCGCCAGCATGTCCGAACATGCCGCCGCGCAAAAAACCGCGCAGATCAGGACCCGGACCGTCGTTCCAGAATGCTCCGGCATTGGGGCATGCCATCGAGCCGCTCCGCACAATCTCACCGTCGGGCAGCACCAGCTCGAACCCCAGCAGATTCTGGGCGCCGATGCCGGTGATCCAGCTGTTTCCGTATGCGCCGTGCCATGAATAGTTGGCAAGACAAGAGACCTGGCTGCCGGCAAGCGGTGTCGGCGTATACAGGCCGTATTTCATGGCTTCTGTCTGTACCCCGACAAAGCTCACATATGGTTCGATAACTGCGTACATATCGCGCGGGTTGAGTTCGATGATGCGGTCCATCCGTTTTGGATCGATGACCAGCGTTCCTGCCATGGTCGGGAATGCGCTGAACGTGAATCCAGAGCCGCGCGGCACGAACGGAAACTTAAACCGGTTGGCGATTTTGATCACCTGTTGCACCTCTTCGGTTGAGCCTGGCATTACGACACAGGCAGGCCGCATGTTCAGGCCGCACCGCTCACGTTGCATGACGCCTGACGGCAGCCACTGCACCCGCGAATACGCCTGACAGATGACCGGGTCCATGCTGACATTTTCTTCACCGACCACATCCTGGAGCGCTTTATAGGCTAATTCGTTAAACGCCATAGTATCCTCCTTAGGATATACGTGACTTCATGAGCACCTGTTTCTGTTCAAGCACTAAAATCCGAGTTTTCCCGGATTCATGATCATGTTCGGATCAAGGATTTTTTTGATCCGCTTGAGTGTTATATGGAGATTGCCGGTTTGGCTGTACACCAGATCCGCCCACGGTCCGTAGATTCGGTAAAAGAAAGCGCCGTGCTGCACCAGCGCTTTACTTGCATCCAGAAACAGCGCTTCAACCCAGGCTTGCTGATCAGGATCTGATGGATTGTAGGGGAAATTTACTCCCATGTGAAAAGCCCTGCCATTTTGTTTTGGTTGCAGATACAGACCGATGGCATCACGGGGATAACCGTGCACCGCAGCGCGCTCATGCACAACAGTTAAAAACTCCGGCGCGCGCTGAAGCTGGGTAAGGAAAAAAATCTCTTTTGACGCTCCCTGGGCTCTGAATTTCCAGTATTCGCTGTTGTGCCACGGCTGGTACAGGAGGCGGCTGATCGTTTGTGCCGCGTCGGTGACGTACGGGAGATGATCCAGCACAATAAACTGGAAAATACGGCTTGCCTCACGCAACGCCTGCTCTTGATAGGCTATTTTTTCATCGGGGAACCATGCGTCTGCGGTAAGGTTGAGCACCACGATGAACGGCGGCAATTTTGCGGCAATCGATGGTATATCATCTGGATCCTGCGCAAGAATCTCTGCCATGTGGCGGTTGTTGAGAATGAAACATTCATCGCCAATCAGCTTGCGCAGGATGTAGTAGCACGGCTCAACGCACTGCTCGAGCGTTTTAAACCCGATAAACACAACTTTTTGGCGCGTTGGGATAAAAGCTATTTTTGTATTCATCACCGTCACAATACCGTAGGTGCCGAGGCTGCCGGGAATGAGCCTGAACCAGTCGATGCCCGGTCCCATAAAATTGCAGAGGTCTGAATGAGCCTCCTCCGGGATTTTTTCAGGAGGTGCAGCGGATACTGACATCGAGCCGGTGTGAAACAGATCGCCGGTGGGCAGCACCATCTCCATCGTGAGAATGGTTTCGTCAAGATGGTGTTTTGTGGAGAGTCGTGGTTCACGCTCAAGGCAACTGGTGATCGCGGATTTTTCAGGATGGGGGAGGAGCGGCATGATCGGTCGCATGCCGTGCTGTGCGAGTTCTGTCTGCAGTTCGCCGTAGGTCACTCCTGCTTCGTAGAGTGCCCATCGATTGCGTGGGTCAACGCGCCGGATCTTTTTCATATGACTCATATCGATGACAATGCCACCCTGTTCGGGTATGCCGGCACCGTAAAACCCGACACCGGAGCTGCGGGGCGTTACCGGAATGCGGTACTGGTTGGCAAGCTGAACGGTCCGCTGCACTTCCTCGGTTGTCTGTGCCAGCACAACCACATCAGGTTTTTGCGGCGGGCCATGACTGGTGTCACGTCCATACCGTTCCAGCACCGCATCATCGCGCAGAACGCGGGTGGTGCCGACAATTGCTTCGAGTTTTTCGGTGAGTTCAGCAATACGGGTTACTGTCTCTGCCATAGGACGCTCCTTTATCACGGAACCAGTTGTTGACATGCAGCCGTTGCTCTGCAATCGAGCAACGCTCTTATGCTGCGTTTTCGATCAGACGCGGTGCTCCGACCGGACAGACCTGCACGCAGATTTTGCACTGAATGCATTTGTCGGTGATCAGCACTGTATCGTCTTTCATGATGATCGCGGCTTTTGGACATAGATCAATGCAGCCGCCGCATACCAAGCATACGTTTGTATCGATCGTTACCATAGTGTTTTCTCTCCTATCGTTGCAATATGCGTGTATCTGCCGTCTTGCATGACAGACAGCGCTCAAGAAATCCCTCACTGATCTGACACCGTGCCGCAACATGAGCGCGGAGCCGTTCCGGCGCTACTGGCACGCCGTCAGAGCGGCAACGCAACACCGAAAGCGTTGTTTCCCATGTGTCCATGACACGCACCGGATGTTCTCCGTTCATCTCGTCATGCAGCCGTACGGCACCGGTGGGACATATGATGGCACATGAGCCACAGCCGATACATTCCTGTGAATTACGGAAGAATGCAACGGCCGGCTTGCGGTTTTGCCCTTTCCCGGCAAAGCACAGTGCTTCTGTCCCGACGACTTCACTGCAGAATCTCACGCACAGACCACACCTGATGCACAGATCCGCGGGAGGTGCCGGCGGCATGGGTGCAGCGCCAAGATCTTTGGCAAGTCTCTGCACGACCGGTGCATCCGGGCAACGGCTTGCGAGCAGTCCGACAAGTGTTTTCCGCAGTGCAATGATACGCCGTGACCGTGTGTGGATGTACATGCCATCCTGCACCGTTGTTGTGCATGATGCTACAATTCGGCGGATACCGCGATGCGCTACTTCCACGATACAGAGACGACAGGCACCGTACGGCAGCAGTGCTTCATGACTGCACAGAGTTGGAATGCTGACGCCGCAGCCCCGGGCAACATTCAGAATGGTTTCGCCTTTGGCACAACGAACTTTTTTATTGTCGATCCGGATCGATATCTGCATAGCGCCTCACGAAATAATGACCGCACCAACAGGACACACGGCACTACATGCCTTACAAGCAATGCAGGCTTTTTGATTGATGCGGTGCACTTTTTTCGGCAATCCGCTCACCGCCCCCGCCGGACATGCTTTGACGCAGGCACCGCAACCGATACACGCTCTGGCATCGATGGAGAGGCGAATCAGTGCTGCACAGACCCCCGCAGGACATGAGCGGCGGTTGATATGGGCTCCGTATTCAGATTTAAAATACCGAAGCGTGCTCAACACGGGATTAGCCGCAGTTCTCCCGAGCCCGCACAAGGATGTAGCTTCAAGCGCCTCGCAGATCATACGGAGTCTGTCGAGGTCTGTCATGGTTGCAGTAC
>JAOAHH010000006.1 GCA_026415325.1 Thermodesulfobacteriota bacterium
TGCCTGTTGTTGGATCAAGCTCAATAATACGCGTAAACAAAGCCTTCTTCGAGGTTTCGCCGTTAATGTCAAGCACACTCTGAACTGCTGCATAAACTTTACCGTTTGGCGCTATGGTTATCCCCTCAAAACCGCGGTTAGGAATGCGGTGCTTGAGCACTTCGGGCAGGCCTTGTCCTGGAGCATATTTTTCGAGCAAAACACCGCGCCGATCGTATTTAAGAATAAAAGGGCCGTATTCATCGCATATCCAGAAGTTTTGATGCGCATCAACGGCAATACCTTCTGGATCAATACCGTTTTCGTCAAACGGGAGGAGCGAAAAATTATCATCCAGGGGAATCTCATTGGTCGAACCGACAAGCCCCGGCGGTATGGGCAGGCCGCTTGAATCCGATCCGTCATTATTTTTTAGCGGGTAAACGCGTGAAATTGAAGCCAACCTTGACGGCCGGATAAGTCGTAAGGTTGCAAAGCTGGGGACAAAATCCGAGGTAGGGAACAGTTTACTTGAAGAATCCCCGGTCAGGTATTTCGGACCATCAGTATTTGGCCCTCGATCGGTAACGGTATAAAACTCTATTAACCCATTACCTCGTTGCTGCTTTAAACAAAGCCCGGATCCAGCGCCGAACGAAATCCCTTTTGGAAATTTTTCAGCATACTGACCACTATAAGGAACTCTAAAATGCTCCTGAATTCTGACGGTATAGCGCTCACATTTCACCGGTACCGAGGTGGCAAATGCTGCCGGCAGGAGTATGGCTGTAAAAAATATGCATACGAGAAAGCATAATACATTCTTTAAAATTGGTCTGTTCTTCATAAACGTATCTCCCGAGCGGTCTAATCTTTTTTGTAAATTGGGGCATGTGCCATCTGGTTAAGAGTATGCCCGTTATTTAACGATTTCTTAATAAAACGGTAACAGAAATATCGTACCATCCCAAACACCGTACTATACTATTTCTTCTCACCCCCTTTCTCCATGGTATCAGTATCAGGCTTAATATTGCTGGTTGAAGTTTGATCACCGTATTACATGTTGTTTACTTATAATGTGAAATTTAATCAGTAATAAAAAATTTGTTAAAAATGGGGGCATATTTGGTTTGGTTGCTGCAAAAGATACGTAACGATGCGTTAATGTTATGGAAAAAAACCTATAAGTAATATGTCAATTTCAACATCAAGAGCTTTTCGTGCGCCTCTCTACCTGCTTCTTTTTTTCTCGGGATGTGCCGGGCTGGGGTATGAGCTTTCCTGGGCGCATCTTTTTTCTGCCAGTTTTGGCAATGAGATTATCGCTGTGCTTGCCGTTATCGCAGCATTTTTTACCGGATGTGCGCTCGGTGCATGGGGCATGGATGGCTATATACGTCGAAGTTCCGCTCCATGGCGATGGTATGCAGGGTGTGAAATGCTTATCGGCTTGTGGGCATTGGCGCTTACAGCGCTTATCCCGAAAATAAACACAGGGGCAGCCCTGTTAACCGGCACAGAGCCTTCCCTCATACGGCATTGGTTTGTTTCGTTTATTCTCCCGCTCCTTCTTCTGCTGCCTGCAACAGCTGCGATGGGGGCAACATTTCCGGCCACCGAAAAATTGCTTGCAGCTTTCCGCGACCGTAATGCCTCTGTCGGCGGTTTATATGCGGCAAATACGTTTGGCGCCTGCATCGGTGTCATTGCCACAACGTTTCTCCTCATCCCCTTGTTTGGCTACCGCGCAACGCAGTTTGTTTTTATTCTTATGAACATCATGTGTGCTGCCGGCATGTTGCTGTTTGCCCGTCGTTTTCAGATAATTTCTCCCCCAAGCCTCTCACTATCGCCGCAACCTGCGCGAAGTCTTTTACTCGTTCTGTTTATTACTGGTCTGCTTGGCATCGGGTATGAGGTTGTCCTAATTCGCGTCATGAGCCACGTGCTTGAGAACACGGTATACAGTTTTGCCGCATCGTTGAGTATCTATTTGATGGGCACAGCAGCCGGTGCCGCGGTATATCAGCGTTTTTTATCCAGCCTTTCGTATGAACGCTGCGTCTCATTGCTTTTGCCGTGCACTGCCGCAGCCTGTTGCCTCGGTATGGTATTGCTTTCCCCCGCTGCTGACATGTACCACCGATTGCGTGACGTTGCAGCAGGCAGTTTCACAGGATCAGTGCTGTGTGAATGTGCGTTTGCAGGATCTGTTTTTCTTTTCCCCACCCTTTGTATGGGCGCACTGTACAGTTGTCTCATACAGCGTTCCTGTATTCTTCGGCAGAGCGCCGGAACCTCAGTTGCTGTAAACACGCTCGGCGCAGCATTAAGCCCGGTTATGTTCGGTGTTGTGGCGATATCCTTTTTAGGCACAAAAATCGCCATGTTGGCATCAGCTGGAGGATATTTATTGCTCGTGCCATTTCGATCGCTTATCGAAAAGCCAGTTGGCATTTTTGCACTTGCGATAGCAATTGTCGCTTTTGTGATGCATCCGGGCATACAGGTGGGACATTTACCGGATGGACTCTCCGTCGTTGCCCATAAAGACGGTGTTATGGCATCAGTGACGGTTGTTGAGGATAATCAAGGGGATCGCTATTTAACGGTTAATAACAGGTTTACCATGGGCAGCACTGCCACGCAGACTGCAGATCGTCGACAGGCACACATTCCGCTGCTGTTACACCCTGCGCCCCGCCGGGCGCTTTTCCTCGGCCTTGGTACCGGTGCCACATTTTCCGCAGCAGCAGCATATGAACAGCTTACTGCAGTAGGGGTGGAAATAATACCCGAAGTTATTGATGTATTACCTCTTTTTGAGAAAGCGAACGGCAATTTGAACCACATGCCGATGCTCCGCATCGTTGCTGCGGATGCTCGCAGATATGTTCGCGCATGCCCACCACAATGCTATGATGTTGTTATTGCAGATCTCTTCCATCCTTCGCTTGACGGTGCAGGGCTCCTATACACCGTTGAACACTTTGAAGCGGTTCGCAGGGTGCTTGCGCCGGGAGGGATCTTCTGCCAGTGGCTTCCGCTCTATCAGCTTGATGCTCAAACCTTAAAGATTATTGTTAGGACATTCCTTCATGTTTTCCCCGATACATCGGCTTTTCTCTGCACATACAGCATCGAGATGCCTCTTGTAGGGCTTGTAGCCGGCATCCGGCAGTATCGCTACCATGATGCATGGATGGAAAACCGATTGGCTTATAATCTACCGCTGGCAGAAGAATTGAAGCGTCTGAGACTTATTACCATCTATGACCTGTTTGGCACCTTTGTCGGCGGTCATCAAGCTCTTGCAAGCTATGCTGGTTCAGGAAACGTTAATACCGATGACCGTCCGCTTGTTGTTTTCAATGCTCCTGTGTTTGTCTATGCAGGTTCGCAATTGCCTCCATACGTGCTACTGCAAGATATGTGTTCTTCACTGCATCCAAAGCCAGAAGATATCATTTCCAACGCGTCGCCTGATACACAATACCGGCTTGCTTCCTACTGGCAAGCACGCGATCTTTTTTTGCATACCGGTATTGCGCTGAACCGCACACAAGATCCTCAAAACCTTCCATCACGCATTACCGGGCCACTGCTCGAGTGTGTCATGCTGAGCCCTGATTTTAGTTCCGCATATGAGCCTCTTCTTGCCATTGCGGTGAAAACATTCGCCACCGATCGCCAAAAAGCGCTGTCACTACTCCTTGAACTTGAGCGCATGAATCCACACCGAAGTGATGCAAAAAGAATCCGAACAGAGTTGTTTGGTAAATAATGAGATCATAAGCTATACCCAAAAAATAAAAAGTATTAGTCGGCACACGTAATCCTCTTTCCTTGTTCGGAAAAGCAGCGTCGTTTAATACACTTCCCGTTTTTGTACATGAGCTCTTCTTTTATTTTCTGTGATTTGTATCGTACTGTTGTCTGCCCGTCCAAGATGCCGTTTTTAAACGACATTGTTTTCATGAGCTCGCCTGTGTCGTAATACATTTGTGCCACACCGTCAATTTTTCCGTTTTTGTAATTCTTTACTACAAAAAGAGCACCGTTTTCATAATAATCTTTGCTCTCGCCCTCAGGTTTTCCGTCAATACGTTGATGCTCTGTTTTTAAAGTGCCGTTTCTATAGTACTCTCGAAAAGGGCCGTTCGCCTTATCATGTTCAAACATGACTTCCCTGCGTATGTGGTCGGTGGTGCTTCCAAAATAATGCCGGCTCATGCCATGGCGCACGCCGTTGCGGTACTCAATTTCGCTCAAATTCCCCTCTTCATCATATTTACGGCTTATGCCGTTGAGCACGCCGTTTTCATACCTGAGCTCAGCCTTTATACTGCCGTCCGGGTAGTATTCAATCTTTATCTCCTCTTTGCCGTATGTTATCTCTCCAGAGAGCATTATCCACATCGCGAACAATATTGTAAAATAGTACCATTGTTTCATACCGCATGCTCCTTAATTCCTATGTCAGACAAAAAGGGTGACAGAGCAAATACTCTGTCACCCTGCTGAAACTGTAATCCTATCAATCTGCTGCTTTTTTCACAAAAATCGGGTTTGAATAGAACCACAGGTCAGCCCATGCCTCATCAGCGCCGTCTAGTCCTAGATGCTCGGTAGCAAGTTTATCCTGAAGCGGGTTGCCCTGTACATCGGTCTCATATGGCGTGTTTGGCGCAAGGTTAGTGCCGCGAAGACGGAAGTACATATTTTTGTTTACATTTTTCACCGTGTAGATGATTGTTTTCCACCCGTTGATTTCGCGCCAATCATTTTCGGTAAACGTTGCGATTACGCGTGTGGTGGGATTTGTCGCATTTGTGTAGTCAGGGTTGCTCGGTGGCACGATACCGGTTACTTCGCCAGCGATGAGATCAACATGGTCTACCCGAACCGGATCGCCGTTGTTATTAACTTCTGGGCTTTTAAACCGAATCACAATGCGAATGCCGGGTTTGTTGTTTTTAAGCTGGAGCTCTTGCCCCATGGTTGCCTTGTTTTTCGGATAGGAGCGATCATAAATGGTGAAATCAAGCGCATTGATCAGATCGCCATTGACAACAAACGCGTTACCTGATCGCAGCGCGTCGATATAGGACTGAAGATTGTCCTTATCCTCAACATAGAGATAAGTCTTCTGATATTCTCCCGGATAAAAATCATCTCCGCCGTCAGTCCAGTGCAGATGGCAATCAGAGCTTGCAAAATTCCACCACCGCCGGCCTTCACCAAGCAGTGCATCCCATAATCCGCCAACCTTTGCCGTATAATACCCTGCCCCGCCGTAGGTTCCACCTGCTATTGCCCTTGACGGTGAGAACCCGCCACGCTCAGGGTCAGCCTGATGTCCGGGGATGCCCTCAAAGCCAAAGCATACATCAGGACCGGCATTGTTCAAATCGCGGAAATGTTCAACGTTATAACCGGTGCTTGTCTTGTTAGGTTGCCATACGCCCTGCCGCTCTGGGTGTGCGGGAATTGCATAGCTGGTAAAACGATGATTTGTCTGCAGCCATGTAACACCTTCAACTGCTTTTGGATGTAGATTGGGAAGGGTTGACTTTACCCAGCCCTGCAACGCGCCACCGGTCAAATCTGAATCGTTTTTATCAAACTTATAATCAAACTCACCGAGCGCATTGGTATTCGGGCTTACGGGGTCGGTCTGGCCGGTAATAATGCTGACGCTGCAGTGTTCATGGCCGGGAATGTTCCATTCGACACCCTGATAGATCATCTTATCCGGATAATCGCCTCGCGCCTTGAGCAAATCAAGGATGTTATAATCCCGCAAGCTCTGCCACCGCCACATAATCTGATGGCCGCCGCTATACCTTACATCGCCGATAATGGGATTGGGGGTATAGCTGTCCCAGAATTTGTCGCCGCCGTTATCCCGACCGTAGCGGCCGTCTCTGGTAAAACCGCCGCCGTGACCTGAATTTGCCCACCAGTCAAGATCGAATTCGTTGTTTTTTTGCATCATGAAGTCATAGGAATAGCTGCCGTCGCTGTAGGTGGTATGCTGGTGAAAATCGCCGGTCAAATATTCTCCGGTTGATGCCGGCGCGGCCTGAACGAGCGCAAGACCCAGCGCCGGTACGAGTGCCAGCTTTTTAAGTGTTTTTTTCAAGCTTAATTTTTTCATACTGTTTTCCTCCATTACTTTTTCTTTTTGTTAATGTTGCACACACACTGCGCTGTTGCCGATGCCTGTTTGAGAGAGATAGCTTATGTTCATGCTGCCGGATTGGGTTTGGCTGCTGTAGTTCGCAACTCCATCCTGAACGGCATAGCTGTAGTTGTTGGTGTCGTTTTGTACGACAAAAGCCTGGTTTAACTCCCCGTATTGATAGGTTTCGGCGCCGAAGCTTGCACCAGCAACCGCTCCATCATGCGCATTACCCGTTTGGAGAATGTTGGAAACATTACCGGTACCGTCTTGATACTGATACGCCCGGTTATCCATACCGTTTTGGTTTATGGCTGCAGAATTGCCGCTGCCGTACTGCTCCTGACCAGGCTGCACGTTAAAAAAGAAATCGCCTGCCCAGTTCCGGCTTCCGTTTTGACGGATGTCGGCATTGTTTGCCGTGCCTTCTTGATACTGGTATGCTGTGTTCTCGGCGCCTTGCTGGGTTATGGCAGCCGTGTTGGCTTCTCCGATCTGCCATTGTCCGGCAAGGTTATCGCGGGATGCAGTGCCTTTCTGGTCGATCGTTGCGCTGTTCTTGCTGCCATCTTGAAGCTGCTCAGCCATATTAAACTGGCCTCCCTGCTTGATTTCAGCGATGTTGCCATCGCCAAACTGCATCTGGTATGCCGTATTATGCGCCTGAGACTGTTCAATATAGGCAATCTGGCTGCTGCCCTCCTGATACTGGTCAGCATAGTTCCCAGTACCGTTCTGATAAATCGTTGCCATGTTTAGATCACCGGTCTGTTCCTGCACGGCGCTGTTTGCGGTTCCGTCTTGATCGATAACCGCATCGTTTCCGTACACCGTCTGTTGCTGTTGTGCGATATTACCGGTGCCGATTTGATACACCGTTGCGGTATTGAATTCATCAGATTGGTTTTGGTAGGCTTGATTTTCCGTGCCGGTCTGTTCAATGTAGGCATCGTTGCGATTGCCTATCTGTACCTGCTCTGCAACATTGCTATCTGCTGCGGCAATGGTGCACAGACCTGTTGCAATCATGCATGCAATAAGAAAGATGCTTATTTTTTTCACTGGTGCCTCCTCCTACTCATTAACGTTATCGACTTTATCTTCCAGTATTCCTGGAACCCTTCTTACCGTTTTACTTGCAGTTACTGCCCGCCTCCTGCACCTCCTTTCTCCTGAAAGGACGATCGGTTCTGCGTCGCGTCTTTCAGCGTTATAAGGTTACCGTTTTTATCAAAAACCGCCTCCCGCTCTACAGCTTCAACCTCACTGAGATACTGCTGAATAACGGGAGCGTTGATATCTTCGGGATTTTTCAATGTCCACAGATTGTCACGAATTCCCTCGATGATCAGGCCAAGCACTGCTTTTTCTATTGCCTCGAGCACGCACATATCAGGAGGTTCATTGGTGCTCAGCCCGGTTTCCGCTTCAAGCAACCGTTTGTAACGAATGAACCGGTAAATGCCGAAATCGACCTCGCGGGAGAGAATGGTTTTTGTACTGGCAACAGATTTAAGGACAGCGCCGTTTTTAACGGCAACTGCCCTGAGATAAATACTGACCTGATCGCGGCGCATATTGACCGAACCGCCAACGCCATGGTATTTGGCGCCAAAACCCCCGGTCACAATGTTGGTGTTATAAGAAATAATACCGCCTTCTATCGCAATGTTTGCGTACAGCAACGGCGGGAGGTCATCACGTTTTCCCGTTTCACCGTTCTGCGCCTTGTTGTTTTCCCAAGTTGCGGTAATGATTTTTCGCTCGGTGAGCAGGTTGGCAAGTCCTTCCCGCTCTACAGGAATAAACCAGCCTGAATCCTCCAAAGCTTTAATTAGCATCGTGGTTGCCCCCTGCGTGACCGCGGTTGAAAAGGTAGTCGCAGTTGGATGGTATTTGTACTGTCCGGTCTGATCCCTGAACTTGTACACTGCGACGACAATCTTCCGCGCAGGCGGCGGCAATGCTTTCAGATCGTTATGAACTGAGCTTACATACCCAAGGGTTGCGGGCACAGTGACCAGCGAGAAATTTGATGCACATCCGCAACACACCAGCAGAGCAACGCTACAAAGGAAATAAAGTACGGTTCGTATCATGCTGATATTCCTTCTTAATAGCTGATATCAATAGATGAGGCATTTCCGTCACCATACTGGTTTACTTCAATGTAAATGAGCGCATCTCCTGAAGCACTCCCGTAATCACTTGTTATGTCAAGTGCAGACATTCTGGTGTTGTCAAACAGTTCATTCAGTATTTCGTTCTCAATTCTGCTGACCGCACGGCGGGTGACGTCTTCGGCAAGCTTTAAGCCAAAGGGTTTTTCCTCTCGCCGCGCTCCGGGGTAACCATTGCCTTTAAACTTGTTCTGCGCTCCTGCATATCCCAAGAGCCACTGGCCGTTGAGTGGTGAGCCGCCGAACGAGGGATTGACCGGCGTATACACAAGCTCGCTTGCTGTTGTTGCAACCGGTGCTGCAAGTGCGGCACAGAAAACGATTATTGTGAGTATCAGTTCATGAGGTCTTTTCATTTCCTCATCCTCCTCCGGTGCCTTTTAAGGCTATATGCCGTTGCCTTTAAGATCTGGCAGCTCTACGTCCCTGCCGCGTTTTTGCTCAATGAGAAACCTTCTCACGAGCGCAACTGCCGTATGCGCATCAGACTCAATATCATCAGCCTGCGGTTTCATAACCTTTTGAAACACAATTGTGTCGTTGACCATAACCCATACCCAAAATCCCCATTGCGCGCTTGCTCGCTCCATAATAGTAACGGAGTATCCTTTGATGCCCTCTTCAGTCGGGGGTTCCCAGAACAGCATAAAATTGCGATACATTTCAGCACCGATTCTGGTCAGGGTTTGATCGATGATGATCCCGTCGATTTCAGTCTCTGCAGCAAATCCTGGTGAGAAAATAGTGAAAACCGAGGTAGTTATGAGAATTGCATTAAAAAAAGCTTTATCGCTCAGTCTTTTTATAAACCGACTTATAAAGTTGCGTACGGATCGCCGGTCTACTGTCGAAAGTCCGTTAAAGTTATTCTGTCTTTCAACGATACGTAAAGCAGACATACAAAAGCGCCTCGCTTTGGCGTAAAAAGCCTACGCTTTTTGCGTCAGGGTGAGACACAGCGGGGTCCGGAAGGAGATGGTTGGCGCCGCTTCCTTTCGGGCCCTCATGAAAAAAAGCCGAACTGTCTGGATACTCAGGCAGTCCGGCTTTCTCATATAATGAGATCCGTGACTTTCCGACCTCCGGTCACCCGGAGTGTGGCTTTATCAGAGTTTGATTTTTTCTCTTGTAGTCTTACGGGGTAATCTAA
>JAOAHH010000147.1 GCA_026415325.1 Thermodesulfobacteriota bacterium
ATCGCGCTGCCCTTTCACAACAATCTGCAGGATCATGAGATCGACTATGTTGTGGAGCATTTGCTGGAGGCAATTGCCGCAGTGCGCGACAAGCAACGGGAAACTTCACTGCGGTAACTCAAAAATCGCAACGCACGGACGTTCTGCAAGGGAACGGATTATGGCTGATTGCCTGCGCGGGCGTGGGCACAGTAGTTTGCAAAGGAAATGGTTGCCTCGGGGACCATGCTTTTTATGAGGTTAAATATCGTTTCTTCATTGCCGATAGGTTTTTCCATGGCGCGTTCAAGTCGTGCGATCAGCAGTTTGTAGTTCATGTAATTGAAGCTTGTCTTTGAGAGCTTTCGGATCTTTTTATGCGCGGTCGGCAGAATATCCTCGCCTTCCCAATATAGTTCTTCGTGCAGTTTTTCTCCTTCGCGTAATCCGATATATTCAATGGCGATATCCTTATGCGGTGTGAGTCCTGAAAGCTCGATCAGGCTCTTGGCAAGCTCTGCAATATTTGCCGGCTCGCCCATATCGAGGAGAAAAATTTCTCCGCCTTCGCCCATTGCACCAGCAAGCAGGACAAGATGCACTGCTTCCGGGATGGTCATGAGAAACCGTGTTGCCTCGGGGTGGGTGACGGTCACCGGGCCGCCTTCTGCAATCTGTTTTTTAAACAGCGGGATGACACTGCCGCTGCTGCCGATCACGTTCCCAAAGCGCACCGAAATGAACTTTGTTGGTGTCTGCCCGTAGGTTTGGAGCAGCTTTTCTGTCATCCGTTTGGTGGTTCCCATGACACTTGAGGGATTGACGGCCTTATCGGTTGAGATAAAGACAAATTTCGGTATTTCCCGGTGGACACAGCAGGTGCTAATGGTCTTCGTCCCGATAAAATTGTTCCGCACCGCCTCGATGGGGTCGCGTTCCATGAGCGGCACGTGTTTGTACGCTGCCGCATGATAGACGATATAGGGGTGATATGTGGTGAGCAGGAGGTCGAATTTTTCGCCGTTGAGGATGTCACCGATCACGGATACAATGTTCAGGTGGGGGAATTTTTTCCGCATCTCAAAGTCGATGTAAAAGAGGTTGCCTTCGTTGCGCTCATACATGATGAGGCATGACGGTGCATACTCTGCAATCTGGCGGCACAGTTCTGAACCGATCGAACCGCCGGCACCAGTCACGAGCACGCATTTTCCGGTCAGCTCCTGAGAAAGGGTGCTGCGCTCGTTGGTAAAAGAAACGGACGGCCGTCCCAACAGCTCGTCGGGTTTTACATCGCGCATCTGACTGATAAACGTCTTGCCGGTGATGATTTTCGAGATGCCGGGCAGGGTTTTATGGGGCACGCCGACCTTTTCGCATTGGCTGAAAATGGCGTGGAGTTCTTTATACGGTGCCGACGGTATTGCGATCAGGACTTCATCCACGCGGTAGCGTTTGACCAGTTCGGGAATATCTTCCCGGCTGCCGAGCACTTTTAGATTTTTTATTTTGTACCCCCGTTTTTGTGGATCGTCGTCGACAAAACCAACGGGTTTTAGGTTCAGGTCGGGATTGCTCTTTATTTCGTTCACCACCGTGATACCGGTATTCCCGGCGCCGACGATCAGCACATTTTTTGCAACGCCTTTTGCTTTCTTTTTCTCCATGGTTTCGCGCAACATCCGTGTGGCGACCCGAATGCCGCCGAGCAGGAAGAACAAGAGAAGGGCATCGATGACAAACACCGAACGGGGAAACCGCTCAAGTCCGAACAAAAAGACAACGCAGGCAATAAACAGCAATGAACTCAGTACAATGGCATTTGCAATTTTCGTGATATCCTCAATGCTTACATACCGCCACCATCCGCTGAACAGGTCTACGTAATAAAACAATATAAGTCGTGCCGCGATGAGAAACGGAACGGTTTTAAGGAACGGCTCAATAACCAATTGCTGGTCAATGTAGAAATCAAAACGCAAAAGGAAAGCAAAAAAATAAGAAATGGGGATGAGTAGCGTTTGGCTCAGGATGATGACGAGCCGTCTGTTATTAAGTGTTATTTTCTTGAGAAAATCTGCCGTATTCATTTCATGGGGCGGCATTGTTTCATTCGGATCGGAAAATATCAAAAACGATGAAAGTTGTCAAATTACCACTCTTAGGGAGTGGTTACATTTTGTCCTCGGGTATGAAGCGGATACCAACTTCAAGTACCGATTCTCGCATGTCCGGCGGAAACGGCGGTAGCGGATCTGCTTTTTTGATCGCACGGACAACCGAATTGTCAAGGTTTTCATCCCCCGATTTTTTTTCAAACTCAAACCCGAGGATTCTGCCGTCGCGCTGTACGGTGATGACCACAATTGCCTCAAGGGCTCCTTTTCGTTCAAGGGGAGGGAGTACCCATGCCTGCTGGATGCGCTCCCAGATTGCTTGATAATAGCGGCTGAATTTAAGGTCTGCCGTCCCGCCGCCGCCACCTCCGCCGCTTCCTCCAGAGCTTGCACTGCCCGCGCCGGCGCTACTTATGTTTTCTGCAGCCTCGCCCGAGGATGCCGCTGCTTTGCCTTCTGCGCGAGTAGCAGGTTGTTGGGGCCCTTCATCAGGGCGTTTTTTAGGTTTTGCCGAAGGCGCATACTCAAATTCTTCGCTTTTGGAAACCGTTATGATGTTATGCGACCGGGGTTTTGCTGCTTTGGTTTCGGTTTCAAGCGCAGGGGGACCTTTCCAAAGCCGCGTTTGTTGCTGTGCAGCACCGGCCTTGTCTCCCGACGGTCCGGGAGGTCCCGGTGGGGCATCGACAAGGCTCACGGAATAGACGGGTGAATAATAGATTTTTTTGGAGGTGTCAGGAGGTGTTCCGAAAAATGCTGCAAGCAG
Source organism: Thermodesulfobacteriota bacterium (assembly GCA_026415325.1). Classification (GTDB taxonomy): domain Bacteria; phylum Desulfobacterota; class WTBG01; order CAIYCZ01; family CAIRTM01; genus JAOAHH01. The sequence goes on from JAOAHH010000147.1 coordinate 2,863, forward strand.
TGCCGCATGCAACACAAGCGATACCAGCAGCATCCAGCGCAGCCGCGGCTCAGGGAGCTCGGCTCTAAGCGGCGAGGGATACATGATTACTTCTCTTCAGGCGGCAGTGTCACCAGTCCAAGCCGGTCGATACCGGCGTTTTTTATTTCTGCCATGACCTGTGTGACGAAACCGTACGGCAACTCCTTGTCGGCCTTGAAAAAAAGCTGATTATCGGTTCTCTGTTTAAAGATCTTGGCAAGGCGATCTCTGAGCTGCTCAAGCTCAACTTGCATGGTGTTAATATAAATTTTTTTATCCCGGGTCAGCGTGATGGTCAGGTGTTCTTCCTGTGCTTCAATATGTTTTTTTGTCGCTGCTTTTGGCAGGTCAACATCAACACCCTGTTGCACCAGCGGCGCGGTGACCATAAAGATGATGAGCAGCACCAGCATGACATCCACAAGGGGCGTCACGTTGATGTCGGCCATCAGGCCGGAATTTTTATGTCCGACGTTCATGGCCATAGGATTTTGATGCCTCAAAATGACGCTCGATGATGTTGAGAAATTCTGCCGAGAAGTTGTCCATTTCGGAACTGATCATTTTAATTTTACCCATAAAATAATTATAGGCAACAACTGCGGGAATGGCCGCCACAAGGCCGAAGGCAGTTGCAATCAGCGCCTCGGAGATGCCGGGTGCCACGGTGGCAAGGTTTGCAGATCCCCGGACGCCGATCTGGCGAAACGAGTCCATAATACCCCAGACCGTGCCGAACAACCCGATGAACGGTGCGGTGCTGCCGGTTGTTGCCAGAAACCCGAGGTTTTTTTCAAGTCGTGACAGCTCTGCTGTCGCTGCCTGATCAAGTGCCCGTTTGATCGAGCTGATACCGAACAACTTTGCCTTGTCCACATCATCTGCCGATGATACGCGGTCGGAAGCGGTCTGGCGCAGCGGCCGTTTGTATCGTTCCAGTTCCATGTATCCGGAGCGGAAAATTTCGGCAAGCGGGCTTTGTTGTAGTTTTTTCGCCTCCTGATAGGTGCGCGACAGGACGCTACTTTCCCAGAACAAGTTCAAAAACTCGATCGATTCCTTGATGGCAGCACGCAGCGCAAGGTATTTAAACAGGGCAATGCCCCAGCAGACAACCGACATCAGAAGCAGGATCAGGAGCACGCATTTTGCAACCGGCCCTGCATGGAGTATCAGTTCCCACACCTCGCCTCTGAATCCCGATGAGAGATCTGTTGTCGTAACAGCGCCGAATAGTATGATCGGAAGCAGTGCATCATGCACGGCAGCGATCCTCCCTTGGTTATGCAAGAGCTCTGACCGCCTGCTCAATGCGGTCAATGCCCTTAACAATGGTCTCAAATGATGTTGCATAGGAGAGCCGGATATTGGTCGGCGCTCCAAACGCGCTGCCTGATACTACCGCAACATTGACCGTATCGAGCAGATAGGCGGCAAACGCGTCGGCATCCGTAATAACCTTTCCGTTGCCTTGTGCACCGCAGAGCTGCGCAATACTCGGAAAGGTATAAAAAGCGCCAGCAGGCATGGCACAGTGGATGCCGGGGATATTGTTGAGCCGCTCGACCATATACCGTCTGCGTCGATCAAACTCTGTGTTCATCGTCGTGATAAAATCCTGTGGGCCCGTGAGCGCAGCGAGCGCTGCCTTTTGTGCGATTGAGGTTGGGTTTGAGGTGCTCTGGCTTTGGATATTGGTCATGGCGGCGATGATGTGTTTCGGCCCTGCAGCATAGCCGATTCGCCAACCGGTCATGGCATAAGTTTTTGACACACCGTTGACGATAATTGCGCGGTCACGCAGCTCGGGGGCGACCGTGACAATACTGTGGGCAACGAGGTTGTCGTAGATGATCTTTTCATAGATCTCATCGCTGATAACAAGAACGGCTGTCTTTTTGAGCACTTCGGCAATTCCTTCGAGTTCCTCGCGGGTGTATGCGGCGCCGGTCGGATTGGAGGGGGAATTGAGAATAAACGCCTTGGTGCGGGAGGTGATCGTTGCGGCAAGCATCTCGGGTGTTATCTTAAAGCCCTCACGCTCACCTGCTGTAATGATCACCGGCACCCCGCCCGCAAGGTAGACCATATCGGGATAAGATACCCAGTACGGCGCCGGGATGATAACCTCATCGCCCGGGTCAAGCAGTGCCTGAAAAATATTATACAAGCTGTGTTTGGCCCCGCATGAAATGAGGATTTCGGCAGGCGAGTACACAAGCCCATTGTCCTTTTTGAACTTTTCGCACACCGCTGCCTTGAGTTCTTCAGTGCCGCCGGCCGGTGTGTATTTGGTGAATCCCTCGTGCAGCGCTTTGATGGCAGCCTGCTTGATATGGTCGGGTGTGTCAAAGTCAGGCTCGCCCGCGCCGAATCCGACAACGTCCACACCTTGCGCTTTGAGTGCCTTTGCCTTTGCATCCACGGCAAGCGTGGGTGATGGTTTGATATGTTCCATGCGTTTGGCAAGATGCATCAGTAGGCCTCCTTTCGGTGCAGTTTTTCCTGGAGTTTTTTGCACACAACATCCGGCACAAGCCCCTCAACGCTTGCGCCGGCACGCGCTGCTGCTTTGATCAATTTGGAGTTTACAAAAAACCAGCGCAGGCCGGTCATCATGAAGATAGTTTCAATGTCGCGGGCAAGTTTTCGGTTCATGAAGGTCATCTGAAACTCATATTCAAAGTCTGACATGGCACGCATGCCGCGCAGCACGACGTTAACGCCTTTCCGGTGTGCATAGTCAACAAGCAGTCCGTCAAAGGAATCGACGATGACCCGTGGATTATCACCAACCGCGGCACGGATCATTTCTTTGCGCTCTTCGGCGGTAAACAGATGGGTCTTTTCGGGGTTATTGGCGACCGCGACTATCACGGTCTTGAAAATATGGAGTGCGCGCTCGATGAGATCGAGATGCCCGTTGGTGATGGGATCAAACGAGCCGGGATAAATACAGGTGCCGGATTGCTGGGTTTCCATATGATTTTCCTTTGTATATCACGTGCGTAGGGCATACGAAAAAATGCTTGTAGCACGGCGGCCGCGGATTGTCAAATCCAAAAGGGAATTGCCCACAAGGTAACGGGAATGCGTGATTACGGGAGGGGCTGTGGTGCCGAGCCGCTACTTTTCGCCGATTGCTTTGAGAAATTCACCGAGCCGTTTATCGATGGACAGGATATGGTTTTTGAACCATTCATAAAGGTCGTAGCAGAGTGATTCGGCGGCAAGCTCTCCCTGCGCAGGACGGTATGTTTTCAGCTCGGCAAGGTTTTTGGCAAATGAGGTGTGCTGTGCGACATGGTGCGCCATTTCCGGATCACGATACCGATCCATATATTTTTCCTCGATCGAGAAATGATGGACGACGTAGGAATCAAGAAATGCAATAAGCGGATCGATCTGCCCAGCGCCTTTTTTTGCCCGAATCGCATTGTGCAGTGCATTGATCTGATCTATCAGGGTTCTATGCTGCATATCCTGCCAAAGGATGCCGGTACCGAGGGAGGGAGTCCACTGGATCAGTTTTGCATCCATCACATTTTCCTCCTGTGTCAAAAAGTTATCACCACCTGACAAAAGCACCCCGTGTCATGGTGCTGTCCGGTCGATGACGGCTGCAGGTACCTTTTATCATCTCCATGCAACCGTCAGGGTTACATTGGGCAGTCCGATTTCCTCCACAACCCGTGCATCCATGATATACTGATACGGAAAGCAGGCGTCAAGCACAGGTTTCACCTCCTGGTATAAGAGCGGCTTGACCCCGATCTTCTCAAAAATCATATCATAAGCATAGAGTGTGCCGGTATAATTAAAATAATCGCCAAGCACCACCACGTCAGCAACGGCAAAATTGTTGAGTGCCTGCCAATTTGCATATGTTATAGTTGCACGCTCGTACAGGAGCACCGGCGGCTGCAGTATATCAAGCAGCGGTTGCGGCGGCTTTTGAGTGATATCCCACAGGCAGGTCGTTTGCCTGATAGATGGGTACTGCTCTCGCAGCTTGCCGATACTGTCAAGCACCACGGGATGCGCATCGGTCGTTACCAGCAGGATGTCCGCGGCGCGGGCGGCAAGTTTTTCGAGCATCACTACAGTAAGGTTGGCGCGGCCGGCTCCTGCTTCAAGCAGGGTTTTGACGTTAAACAGCGGGGTGAGCCGGAGGACAACTTCGGTGATCATGTCTGCCCAGAACGTGTAAAACGGGCCTTGTGCTACCGCGGCAAAGATCTTTCGCAGACGCGGATCATTCCAGTTGAAGCCTCCCTGATGCTCCATTTCAAGCACGGCTTTTGCAAACTCATATTCGATGGCAAAAGCCTCTGGTATTTCTTCGCGGAGTACCGGAATCCCGTCAGCCATGCGCTGTGAGGCATCGGCCCAAACCCGCCAATTGCGGAAATGGTCGATCATGAACGCAACGTATCGCGCTTCAAGGTCTGAAAGCGCAGCCCTGACCGATTGTTCTGAAAGGTGCATAATTGCCTCCAAGATGTTAGGCGTAAGGCATAAAGAACGGAACAGTGCACATGGAGAACGGCGCCCCGAAGAGCGGTACCGAGCGGTTTTCTTTAGCGCTCAGTGCTCGGTATGCAGCACTTCGTGTGCATTGCCCGCCTATTTTTGAATAAACTTTTCGATCAAACGCATTACCGCAGCATGGGCATCGGGTGCCTGATAGCCGATGTCATCGCCGCTGTAGGTTGTATAAAAAAGTCCGTACACAACCCGTTCGATGGCGCCGCACAGAATTTGCCGCATGACGCATGGGTTGAGCGAGCGGTCAAAGAGCCCTTTGTGTTGGCCTTCGGCGATAATAGTGTCAAGCATATCAAGAAGCGCCCGGTTTGCAAGCAGTATCTGGCGCCGTTTTTCCTGGAGGCTTTTTTCTTTGATCATCACGATATGGGGAAGGGCCTCGTTGAGGATGCGGACAAGATACAGCCCCTGCTCATCATGCATGAGCAGTTCTTCAAAATTGCGGAGGATTGCAAGGAGCTTTTCTTTGGGGCAGGTGAGGTTGGCGAGTTTTTCGCGGTTTGCTTTCTGGAGATTTCCCAAAAAATCCAGAATGATGGAAAGCAGCACATCGAGTTTGTTTTCAAAATACAGGTAGATGAGTCCGGTGGAGATGCCGGCTTCGCGGGCGATATCGGCAATGGTTGCGTATTGAAAGCCTTTTTTTGCAAAGACCTTTGTTGCAGCTTCAAGAATTTTTGCTCTTTTGGAATCTTCCATACGAGGAATACAAATCTTGAAATTGAATTCAAATTCATTGTACGGGGTTGCAGCAGCGATTGTCAACATGAAAAAGGCATGACCGAAAGCGTAAAAACGTAAAACGGTACACGACTCATGGCGCAAGAAAGAAAAGCGCAAAACGAACTGGCCAATCGGTGCGCGGCATTCGCTACCCATAACGTTTTATGCTTTACCCTTAATGCGTTATAACCGTGATGCTTGCGTTTTTTT
>JAOAHH010000061.1 GCA_026415325.1 Thermodesulfobacteriota bacterium
AGGATAAAAAGCACGCAACCAAACAAAATACGTTCAATCGTGATATCAAACAACCCGGGAACCCGAATTGCTAAAAAATACGGTCCCCACACGGCCGATGCCACAAGCCAAGTAGCAAACAGCGGCGTCGAGAGCCGCAACGTTTGATCCACAGGAAGGTACCGTTGCGATGCCGCTATACAGCACAGCACAATCGTTGTACCAGCGATAATCGTTATGACCACGAGCGACACGATCATAATGCTGCGCCATGGTGGAGAAAATTAGATTATTTTTGGCACTGATCCCAGGAGCGGGAGCTTCAGAAATTGTTCAATATCATCTGGTTTTTTGATGCTGTGGTCAAAATGATCGATCAGGAGCGCCATTGCAATACCGACAAACAAACCCGAAAAAAATCCAAGCATAATAATCAGGATACGATTTGGTTTATACGGTTGCAACGGAATGCTCGGCATATCCATCAGCGTCAAATTCTGTTTTTCTTGGTCAAGCGCCTGCGCAAGCCGTGCCTGTTCAAGTTGGTTCCGTGCATTCAAATAAGCATCTTTCGCGATTGCATATTCCTGTTTCAAATGTTCATATACCGATTTTTGTTCTGCAGTTGTCTTGATATGGCTGCGGAGATTTTCAATAATGCCTTCCACCTCTTTTATTCGGGCCTGGATGCTCTGTGCAGTGATCTTTTGAGCCTTGAGTGTCCGCTCAAGCTCATTGCGGAGCGAATGGATATTGAGATTGAGCTCTTTCTGTATGCGCTGGAATAGTTCATATTGTTCTTTAAACTGTGGTTTCATTTCATTCAGCTGAATCTGGAGCTGCGCGACTTGTCGTTTAAAAATCGTAATTGCCCTGCCAGTAACTTCCATTTCAGGCAGCACGACCGGGATGCCGTCTTTTTTTACTTCTTGTTCAATGGCGTTGATTGCGGTCGTTACTCCTGCCAGTTCTTCCTGCAACTCCCGGTATTTTTTTTCAAACTGTGTCAGCAATGCGTTCGGGCCGACTTCGATATTCGAGCCTTTGCCCGATTCAAGGTTCAGAATTTCAATCAAAGCAACCGCCTGCCTGCTCTCATAATCTCGGAGTGCCTTTTCCTTTGCAATCATGTCATCGTACAGTTTTTGCGACTGCTGGGTAAAAAAAGCATAGGAATATTCTGCTCGCGCCTTGGTCAATTCCCGGTAGGTTTCAAGATATGCTTCGGCAATTGCCTTCGCAACCGCAGCCGCTTGTCTGGGTTGTGAATCGGTAAAGTTCAAATAAAACACGCTTGATACTTCAAAGGTTTCGCCGCCCGGCGGGGTAACTTCAAGATGCTCGCGCAGCCGTTTCAATTTCTCTCGTGGGGATGCTGGATCGTTGGCGTATATACGATCGGCCACCTTCTGTAACACCCGGTCGGAAAATATCAGCTCTTTTTGATCCTGCAAAAAACGACGCGCCCTGTTTTGATAATCGTAATAGGTCTCCCGCTGCAATGGATCGATTGCCTGCGGGATGGTCATCGAAAACTTTGCCGTTGCACGGTACTGCGGCGGCAGCACCAGTGCAATCGCGGTGGTGATCACAAAAATTGCCGCGGCAATTGCTACAATCAGGTAAATCCGGTCAAAGAATATAAACACAAATTCTCGCAGCATATTTTGAACCGGACCAACGCGGATCCGTGCTGGAAGATCATATCCAAGGGAAACTGGCTCCGTCATAATCGAGCAACGCTCCTCTTGTGATTGGCCTGATGCCAAACACCATCATCTCAATAACGCCGCGTCCCACCGTCGCCGCCGAGATCTTTTTCTCCCAGTGAAAAATAAGTGCTGAACGGCACAACACTGTAAATGCCTTTGGTAAACACCTTCTCGATAAGATCGTTGAGATTATCGAGTTTGGTCTTGGGGACATAAATAATATCCGCAGGCTTTATCGGCACATTGGCTGCCGCAACGCCGTTTTTAAGTGTTTCACGAACATTGACCTTGAAGGCTATCGGCCGTTCTAACCCGTCATTCCGGAATATTACAACATCTTCAAGGTGCGCCCGCTTTGTATCCACCTCTGCCACAGCAAGCGCATCCAACAGATTCGTGCGGGTTGTCATTTCATACGACCCCTGCCGCTTCACCTCGCCGAGCACATAAAACTTTTGGTGATGAATCTCCAAAAGGATCAGGGTAACCGTTAGATTGCGCACAACCGTGCTGTAACGTTCGTTGACAGTTTTTTCGAGCTGGCTGAGCGTAAAACCTTCTGCCTGCAGGCTCCCGATGATCGGAAACGATATTCGCCCGTCGATACCGATGGGTGCAATTTTGCTCTGCCCACGAGGTGCGGTTGTGATCGCTTGTTTCATCTCTTCGATTTTAACATTAAATGCCTCAAGTGCTACTGTGATCGAAGGATTGTTCATAAAAGCACTATATGCTTTATTAAGCACGGCGGCTAGCTCTGCAGGGGTTTTTGATTCAGCAGGAACGTCACCGATAATGGGCAGAGTTATTTTCCCGTCGGTCCGCACCGTCACGGTTGAATTAAACTGCGGATGAAACGGGAAATGGATGCTCAGTTTGTCTTGTACCTCGATGCGGTAAGATTCAGGTTTAATATCGTAGTTAATATGGTACACAACCTCAATGACGTCGCCCGGTCCGAGGCGGTATTCGGGCACATACGGAACGGCTATTTTTTCAAGCGTCTGGTAATCAGGATGAAGGGCCGCTTTCTCCGGTGTGACGGTCAAAATGCTCTCCAGGGTTTTAAGTTGTTTTGCATCTTCATCGTTGCTTACCGTCAGTTCAATCCGGTTATGGTTGTTGGTAGGCGAATGTGCACACGCAGCAATAAAAAAAAGTATAACCGCGATAAAGGTCATGAAGGCAATCGTTGTAGTACGGCGCGTGCAAAAGGCATGCGTGCATATCAGGGTGCATATGTTGTTCATAGAGGTCTTTCCGCTAACAAGCTGTTTTGAAAAAACACATAAAACATAGAATAAAAACATCGATCTTTATCGCGTGCATGTCTTGTATCGACACGGCAAAATAAAAACTTAAAGAAAGAAATATATCTACATTTCATAAAAAATGTCGATACGATGAATAGATAGCTGATGTAGCGTTTCTCACCGCTGATACACGCGTTGCCACATGCTTCGAGAACATAAGCAATATTTCTATCCGCTTCGCCTGTTATTTGACACTGCCGCTCTTGCAGCATCCTTCTTTTGTTGTGCATATCTGACCTGCATGCTGTTTCCTCATGCCATCGCCGCCCCCGTGATAGACACCAGAATGGTTCGCTTGCCAGCATGTGGATCGTATTTTGTTGAATTTTTGGTGCTCGCCTTTCTTGTCCCACTCCTGATGCTCCTTACCTCATATATAAAGCAGCGCTCGTGGCAGGAAACGCTCGGTGAACGTTTGAAAATATCGGTGCGGATCAGTTGCATAACCGGTATCGTTATGGCACTCTTGAGTTTTTTGTCCATCCATGCATACCTTCATCTGTTTTTTACCCTTTTATGGATACCGATTAGTGCCTGCCTTCTTGTTGGAGGTGCTGCACTCGCCGCCCTCTGTATCCGGCGTCGATATCGGCGTGGTGATTTTATCTACCATATACTCATCTGCGGCCCGGACGATACCGCACTCCAAGCTGCGCAGCTATTTGACACACATCCTGAATGGGGCATGCATGTTGTCGGTTTTATGACGTTAACAAGCGGCACAGACAAATACACCGCCACACCCTATCCGGTACTTGGTAGAGATGACGAATTCGGCACTATTATCGACCGTTGTGTCGTCGATGCGCTTTTGTGGGCAGGTGAAGTACATGACAGCACCCTTTTCCAAAACCTTGCACACCGGTGCACGATACGCGGCATTGATTTCATGCATACATCAAGTATCACCAGTGAGGCTTTTGCCGAAATGTTCATCGAACGCCTGAGTAACCGCCGCTTTCTTATGTATAAAACCGTGTATCATTCACCGGCAGAGCTCTTCATCAAACGGGTGATGGATGTTGTGATTTCAAGCACGCTCATCATTGCCGCACTGCCTCTATGGATTTTTGTCCCTCTGATTATCAGACTCGATTCTCCGGGACCTGCCCTGTTTCGCCAAGAACGTGTTGGCAGGCATGGCCGGCGTTTTATTATGTACAAGTTCCGCTCCATGGTGCATAATGCCGAACAGCTGCTCCCTCAGGTGCAGGCACTCAATGAAATGGACGGTCCGGTGTTCAAAATCACCGACGATCCGCGGTTTACCCGTCTTGGCAAAATGCTCCGCAAAACCAGTATCGACGAACTGCCGCAGCTCTTCAACGTCCTGAAAGGAGATATGAGTCTCGTCGGCCCTCGTCCGCCGCTCTTTTCTGAAGTTCTGCGCTACAGTCCCTGGCAACGAAAACGGCTTGCCGTCACCCCTGGTATCACCTGCCTGTGGCAAGTCAGTGGAAGGAACAAAATAAAATTCGATGAATGGATGCAGCTTGATCTGCAGTACATTAACAACTGGTCATTGCTCCTGGATGTCAAAATCCTTCTTAAAACTATTTTTGCGGTTCTATCCCAAAAAGGTGCACAATAGGGGGAATTATGAACATCTTCAAACATCTTTTCAAAATCGGCAGGGACAAGGACTACGATCATGCCATAGACTGTTACAATAAAAATTTATACCGTGAATCCATTGAACTGTTCGGCAAAGTGCTTGAAAAAAAGGCACCTGCAAGCGGTCTCTACCGAAATCTTGCCCATGTCTATATCGGTCAGGCGCACCGCAATCTGGGGATTATGCTCTTTGCAATGGGCAATTTTCAAAACGCTTTGAATCATCTTCAGGAATCGCTTAAATTCAATCCTAACTACATTGAAGTGCATCATCTGATCGGCATCTGTCAGAACAATATCGGTGATTTTGCAGGCGCGGTCGAGACGTTCAATAATATTTTAAAGCTCGATCCGATCAACCTTCCTATAAAACTCAAGCTCGGGGTATCCTTACACAACCTGAAAATGTGGGACAAAGCTGTTGCAACCTATACTGCCATTTTGCAGCAGCAGCCCGGTTATGCCGACGTTCATTTCAGATTGGGCCTCGCACTGCTTGGACAGGGCAAGCCCGAGCAGGCAATTTCGGCATTTGAGCATGCATTGCTCATCAACCCACGATATATTGAAGCGCGCATTAAGCTGGGTATAACGCAGGCGTATTGCGGTAATTTTGACAAGGCACTGCAGTCATTCACGATGATTATTGAAAAATTCCCCGACTATGCAGACGTCTATTACTATATGGGCATTGTGTATTCTGGATGCAACGCAATCGATAAAGCAATCGAAGCCTTCTCAAAAGCGATTCATATCAATCCGTCGTATAAAGATGCCCGTATTAAATTGGGTATTTTGTATTGCCATCAGGCAGCCTATAATCAGGCGCTTGTTCACTTTCAGGAGGCGAGTCGGCTGGATCCTTCCGATACCAACCTTGCTGCTGCACTTGAGGATATTCAGAATATCTTGACCACTCGAGAAAGTTCAGAAAGCTGCATTGCTGCTGCGCTGAACCAGTGTTTTGGTAGCGACAAGCCTATCGCACAAGCGGTGCAAGAATTCAATAAACATATAAAAATCGTTCCGGACTTTTCCGATGTGCTCTTGCTCATACAAAGTTTTTCAGAAAATGATGCATCGCTTTGCACAATGCTGATCCTGTCTCTTATACACATCT
>JAOAHH010000117.1 GCA_026415325.1 Thermodesulfobacteriota bacterium
CTTTTATACAACGGGGTTTCAAGAAGATCACAAGGCGCTTTCAAATAAAGTATTTAGCGATGATGAATTTGCCCGTCAGGCCGATTATGTGCTCCAGGAGCGGCTTGCCTTGCTTGACTATGCACTAAAGCACTACAATGATGGCCTTCTATTCTTTTATTTTTCAAGCACCGACCTACAATCCCATATGTTCTGGTGGGATACATCTGCTCCCCATCCATATCGGTCACGCCAAGAGGTAGAGACATATTTTAACCGCCTGCAAAATCTCTATGTCAAAATGGACAGTGTTGTCGGCGATCTACTCAGACGCTACGGAGAATCGGCTCATATCATCGTGATGAGCGATCATGGTTTCACCAATTTTAGGCGTCAATTTAACATCAATACATGGCTTCGCAATAATGGTTATCTTGCTCCACGTGATTGCACATCGGTGCTCGGCGATGTTGACTGGCAGTCAACCACAGCCTATGGGCTCGGAATCAACAGCGTCTATTTGAACATGAAAGGGCGAGAAAAATACGGCATTGTCGAGCCTGGTGCCCAACGGGAGCAGCTCCTTGATGAACTGGTGCAAAAGCTTCAACAGGTCAAAGACGTTGACGGCAGAAGAGTGATCCGGGCAGTATACCGGTCAGACAAAGTGTACCGTGGGGATGCAATGACCTATGCACCTGATTTAATAATCGGCTATCATAGAGACTTCCGCTGTTCTTGGAAGGCTTGCTTGGGAGATATAACAGAAGAGATTCTGCTTGATAACGATTCAGCTTGGGCAGCTGACCACTGCATGGATCCTGCCGAGATTCCAGGGGTTCTTTTTAGTAATCGCCCGATTGTTGAAGAGTCCCCTGCACTATCTGATATCGGGCCATCCATCCTTGCTTTGTTCGGGATTTCTATCCCATCCTGCATGACTGGCCACAATATCTTCAAAATATAAAAACCGCGCCAAGGGCTGAAAAACAGTTAATACTTGTTCTATTGTTTCCTGAGACTTTTATGCTGGTAGAGCTTGAGATTTTTACCGCTTGAATACACTAAATCATAATCAGTTTTTAAACTTCTGCGCAATGCGCGTAAATCAATATTCTGCCATCCTCCTCGTTCAAAATCAGTAGACCATACACTCCCTCCGGTTGTCAGTTTCCAAGCAATGATATAATCGATTGGGCCTGAGTGTTTTTTGTTCCAATTGACTGGAAAATAATCAAACTGCGCTTCATAATTTCCCAAATTAACGCAGCCATTATTCAAACAATAATAATTTACCGCTTGAACAAAAGGTTCCACATAATGCACATCGATTTCATAGCTCCACCAGTCAGAGCTGAGAGCGAGAACCGTGCTGTTTGGTTTGATGAGATGTCGTGCTGAGGTAAACTCCTTAAGTCCTTTATCTAAGTAATAATAATAGCGGTACGTTATACCAATGTGGGCTATACATGCGACAACCAGAAACGTAACGAGTGCTTTTTTGACCTGTTGTGAAAAATCCTCGGTAAAAAACGGCAGCACGACTAGAAAAATAAAAAAATTAACTCGATCATTCAGTAACATGCCGCTTGCAAGCTGCCAGGGGAGGATAAAATAAAGGGATGCCAAAAAAAGAGCAATTGCCAGAAAATGCCACCCCGGTTCGGCCGATTTTTTTTGAAAATTATTTGAAAAACCGTGATGAAAAAGACCACGAATCCAACAAGAACAAGCGGCCGTGTTATAAAAAAATGCGCATCCGTATAATAGACAAGTGAGCCGATATCAAAAAAATATCTCAGCCAGTGTTTTTTTGCAAAATATGCGCGCGGCTCACCATAACTAAACTGCAAAATAAACGCGACCATTACGACAAGAAACGGTGCGACCCCAGCAAGATGTATAAGCAGTCGGGCTGGTTTTCGATACTGGGTAGTAATCACCAGTAATGTGAGAGAACACATCAGTATTGTAAAGGTAATCATGTGGCAAAAATAAGTTGCAAGAAGCAACGTAGTCAGAATGACTGTGTTTCTAACAGTAAATCTTTCTTTATGTTTCCAGTAGTACCCAAGTGAAAAAAAATAAAAGGGTGCGGACAGTGAAAAATTATAAAATCCATAATGCAGCATAAAATGATAGTTAAATAAAAAACCCACAATTACATAGATCGATTTTCGCTTTGTCACAGACTCGAGAAAATAAAAGATTGAGATGGGGAAGAGCGTGAGAATGACCGTTAGAAGAATTTTATGTGCTGTTTCGGGCGATACCACCAGCATGAGCGTTCCCATAAAGGGATGTGATGACCAGTTCGGAAATGGAAAAGCATTTAACTTATAGTACTCAGCGATACGCGGTGGGGTACCGGTAAAAAACGTTTTCAGGACATAGGCGTTATGGACATGGGAAGGGCCGTCATGTGATGGAAAAAAAGTAAAGAACCAAATCGGACAAATCTCCAGTGCAAAGAGAAAAACAAAGAGGACAATCATCTGACGTGAATATCGTGTGTGTTCGATTATTGTATCCATTGTTCAATATTGTTCAATGAAAGCGTAATCCCAAACAGCGGCGAGCGTATTTAAATATTTCGCAGAGCAAATAAGTTTTGCATAATAATGTACGATACATAATAAGTCAATGTAACTTTACACTAGTTTTGCTCGTTATTGACAACACGACAAGCTTGCACTATGCTACCCGCAAATAAACATGGTTCAATACTGGAGAGAGGATATGACCAAAATAAAAATTGATACTGCTCTTTATGAGCGGGCAAAAAAAGCAGCGTCGGCAGCGGGGTACAGCAGCTTTGAGGAATTTGTGACGTATCTTATTGAAAAAGAGCTTGCCCTTCTTGAATCCTCTTCCGAAGACCGTAACGCTGTGGACGAACAATTGCGCGGACTCGGCTACATCGAGTAATGGACGTGGCTATCTCTATTTTAAGCATAATCAATAGCATTGCAAATTATGTTGGGGGCATTGTGCTGACCCCGATTATGCGTCTTTCAGGTGTAGTTTCACTTTTCAGTATCTCGGCGCTACTCGGCATTGTGATTTTTATTATCTTCATGCTTACGGCAAATCTCCGCGCATTTGGTAAAATTTTCAATGATATTACAGCTCACATTCTTGCCGTCTTTTTGTTCAAGGACAACATTCGTGTCACTATTCGTTCTGAAGTCGGTTTGCTTGTCTGCGCCGGGGAATTACTTTGGTATTCAATCGTGCCGGTATTCATTATGAGCATACCGCTCTCTCTTGTGCTTGCACAAATGGCCATGTGGTATCAAAATCGTCCTGTACTTCCAGGAAAAGAATCGGTTGTTGTCTCGATCACGCTGAAAAAGCCCGAAGGCACCCTTCAAAAAATTATTCTGAAGGAAACACCCGGAATTACCCTGCTTGCAGGTCCGGTGCGGCTTGCTGATCGGGGAGAAACATACTGGAAAATCATGCCACATGTTCAAGGCATTTTCACGCTTTTGTTTGAAACGGAAGACGGTATGCTGTATGAAAAACAATTTTGCGCCGGTGCCGGATTTATGCGCCTGAGTCCGAAAAGGCCGGGGCTAGATTTTTTCGATGTCCTTTTTTACCCGCTTGAAAAGCCACTTCCAGAATCATCGCCTCTTAAATCAATTATGATCGATTATCCGGAAAGGCCATCAAAACTCTACGGTACAAACTGGTGGGTGCTCACCTTTTGTATTGTTTCCATGGTGGTTGCACTCATTGCAAAACCGTTTTTAAACTTTGGGACATAACAACATGGCACAACGCGATTTTATAACCATTGTTTCAGGACTTCCCCGTTCCGGCACTTCGATGATGATGCAGGCACTCGAGGCAGGGGGTATGCCGGTCCTTACCGATCATGTCCGTACCAGTGATGATGATAACCCCAAAGGTTACTATGAGTTCGAGCCGGTGAAACGGACAAAACAGGATCCCTCATGGGTACCAAATGCCCGTGGGAAGGTTGTCAAAGTGATTTATAGCCTTTTGTATGATCTTCCACAGAATTTTGAATATCGGGTCATTTTTTTGGAACGGGAACTTGACGAGGTACTCGCTTCACAAAAAAAAATGCTTCAGCGCCGTGGGCAAAAAGGCGCAGGGGTCGATGATGCAAAAATGAAGGAGCTATTTAGAGCGCAATTGGTCAAATTCAACCATTGGATTAGGAACCAGAAATGCTTTCGTATGCTTCCGGTGCAGTATGCTGCAATGATTACAGATCCGCTGAAAACCGCAGAAAAAATCAATCAGTTTCTTGGCGGTGGGCTTGATGTACAGGCCATGGCTGCAGCGGTGGATCCAACTCTTTACCGAAACAAAACAAATAATTGTTTCTATTAAGATATATAGAATTACCATGTTACAGCAGGCTGTTCACGACATACTCACCGGTAAAATAGTCGGGTATTCTCTTTTATGAATGCATTAAATCAAGTTCGATGGATTGAACTTCCTTCTAACAGAGATAACCGCGGCATCTTAACTTCAATTGAAAGTGGCATTGACATTCCATTTACGATAAAGCGCGTGTTTTATATGCACCATATTGTTTCTGACAGAGGAGGCCATGCTCACCGGGATACCGATCAGGTCGTCATTGCTATTTCCGGCAGATTCGTCATGGAACTGTCTGATGGAATTGAACACCGTTTCTTTGAGCTCGACGACCCTACGCGGGGTGTTTATATCCCCAGAATGATCTTCATAAAAATGTATAATTTTACCCCCGATGCCGTATGTTGTGTGCTCGCAAGCACCCATTATGACATCACCAGATCAATACGATCTTGGGAAGAATATTTGCAAGTTGTCAAAAATCAATGGCAGACATAACTGCAACGTCACTCGCTCAACATTTTTTGAAATCAGCGCTGATCGAAGATAATTGCTTTCAGAGTACCGACGCCTTTCTTACTTGGTTTTCTGCCAAAAAAACAAATCATCATTTCTCGGTTCGGCGCATTCCATTTTCCAAGTTAACGCAATGGTTTTTTGAAGAGGCTACCTCCAATCTCAAGCATGCCTCAGGCCGCTTTTTCTCAATTGAGGGGATTCGCGTTACCACGAATGTCGGTCCTGTGTCGAGCTGGGATCAGCCAATTATCAACCAGCCGGAAATAGGCATTTTGGGAATCATTACCCGAGAAATCGACGGGGTACTCTATTTTTTGATGCAGGCAAAAATGGAGCCAGGAAATGTAAATATTCTTCAGCTTTCACCAACGGTGCAAGCAACAAAAAGTAATTTTACACAAGTACATGGGGGAAAACTTCCACCGTATTTAGAGTACTTTTTGGAGAGAAAGAAGTCCCGTTTTTTGATCGATATGCTTCAAACAGAACAGGGTGGTCGATTTTTACACAAAAGAAACCGTAATATGATTGTGATGATCGATCATGATATTGAGGTTCTTGATGACTTTTGTTGGCTCACGCTCGGGCAGATCAAACGATTCCTCCGCTGTGATAATTTTGTTAATATGGACGCCCGTTCCGTGCTTTCGTGTATCCCCTTTCCAAACTGGTATCTCGGTCATGAATCTGCACAGCATATGCTTCCGGCCACCAGCGATGATTTTTCTCGAAGTTTGATATTGTCGCTGCTCTGTCCCGATAGCAGTGCCTGTCATTCTCTTTGTGAAATCCTGAGCTGGTTTACCGAGCTTAAAACTAAATATCAAATACACGTTGAGCGAATTCCGCTGAAAGACGTTAGACACTGGAAACGCACTGACTTTGAAATATGTCATGAGCGGTACCCACTTTTTTCGGTTATTGCTGTATCGGTTGAAGCCGGAACACGAGAGGTTTTCAGTTGGACACAACCACTGCTGATGGAGCAGCAGCAAGGATTACTTGGTTTTCTCACAAAAAAGATAAATGGAACTCTCCACTTTTTGATGCAGGCAAAACTTGAGCCCGGTAATCGTGATGGTATCGAAATAGCCCCTACTGTGTCTTGCTCGGCATTGACATTTAAACAGACCAGTGGCTTCCCCATCCCGTTTCTGGAGCGTTTTGTAAATGCACACCCTTGTCACATCCGCTATGATGTTGTTCAATCTGAAGAAGGGGGTAGATTTTATCATTTTTTAAATAGAAATATGGTAATCGAACTTGATGAATGTGAGACTATTGAAGCGCCCGAAAATTATATATGGATGACTCTTGGTCAGATCATGGAGCTGGTAAAACACGGTTACATGAATATCGATGCCCGAACGCTGCTGTCTTGTATTGGATTACAGAAATAATTACTCACCATGCGCATATTAATTATCGGATATTCATCGATTGCAAAAAAACGGGTAATTCCCGCATTGCAGAAGCTTAAGGAGATTGATGGCATTGATATTGCGACCCGCCATAAGGAGAATATTTCCGCGGAACATTTGGAATGTGCGCGTGTGTTTGATGATTATCAGATAGCATGTACTTTAAGTCAAGCTGAGCTTGTGTATGTATCGCTTGTAAATAGTGAGCATGCGGTGTGGGCTGAGAGAATACTCAAGAGCGGCAGGCATGTTATTATTGATAAACCTGCCTGCATAAGTTTTGATGAGGCACGGAAACTTGTAGAACTCGCAGATAATAAAAATTTATGTTGCGCTGAGGCTACGGTATATGCTTGGCATCCCCAGGTGCATATCGCTCGTACTTTATTTGATCAAGCAAACACGAGACCGACTCGTCTTACGCTTTCATTCTCGTTCCCACCATTTTCGGATAATAACTTTCGGTATCAAAAACATCTCGGCGGTGGTGCGCTTCTTGATCTCGGCCCCTATGCCGTAACTCCGGGACGGCTTTTTTTCAACACACAACCTGAAGAAATAGTATGTCGTGTCTGTTCTCGACATCCGGTAACTGGTGTTGATACGGCATTCAGCGTACTTGCGGTATATCATGGGGGTTGTTCAATGATCGGACACTTTGACTTCAATACCGAATACAGAAACCATATCACCATCCTTAGCCCACAGATGTCGATAGATATCGATCGTGTATTCACCACCCCACCCGATCTTGAAAATAATCTCATTGTGAAGTCTCATAATACCACTTCTAC
>JAOAHH010000118.1 GCA_026415325.1 Thermodesulfobacteriota bacterium
GTTGGCAGGCCTGTTCCTTTGTCCCAGCTCCGAGCATCATAATACTCATCGAGCATTCCCTCAAATTTCTTTCTGTCAAGCACTGCGCCTTTTCTTTTGATGAGTGTTCCGTCCGGCCCGGGAAGTATAAACTCGGGGTTGAAAAGCTCAAAATAATTGCTGTCATCCCGCTCAAGGGGAACGGTAAAATTGAATTCCGGCAAAGTGTCGCCTGATCGGCCAGGATGCCCCTCGCGAACCTGAATTGCCCGTGTCAGGTTAAAAACCCGCTCTCCAACGGTGAGCAAATCTTTCTCAGTATATGTGATACCAGTAACAGAGGAGAGAAGCCTGCTCTCAATCGCTGGATCACCGATATGGTCGGAAGCACCTTCGGCGATAATGATGGGATAGAAAAAATCGCAGGCAACAAGCGTCTCTTTGGCATACGCCCTGTTTTGAATAAGAGCGGCGACTACGCCTTTGCCTTCGTATTTTGAAAAATCAACCGCATCCTCACGCTGCCAAAACCGTCGTGCAGCTTCACGGATGGTCTCTGTTGTAATCGGCGACATGGCGCCATCGGTTGCATACCATAACACCCATTTAAACATCGGGTAGCATACCTCATGGAGCTGTGCCATTGGGTTGGTACGATCTGTAGCATGAAAAATTGCATTGGTGATAAAAAACCTTGGGTTGTACAGACGTGCCGAGAATCCCGATCCCTCAAGAATCTCATACAGGACAGTGGTTGCCGCACCCCCACAGTGCTGTGCTGCACGCATTGCGCCCTGCGCAAGCACCTCGCAAAACCCTTGCTGCCCGATAAGGCCGTGCACAAATTGCAAAAGAAATTCCTGGCTCCCCAGTTGTGAAAACGGGAGGCCGGTCTGCGTTTCTTTTACAATACCTCGCGAGAGACATTCGCCCAGCCACCAGAGGATTTTTGTCATTTCCTGCGTACACATACCGAGATGATCAGCAAGAGATGTTGCACGGAATGACATGCCGCTTCCGATACCGTTATGGTATGCTTTATCATAGTCAGAATAAAAATATGCTGAAGCGCAGTTTTTTCTGTGTTCTATCTCGCCGGTTGCTCCCCGAAACAGACCACGGGCACATCCCGTAGGACATCCTTTGCAAGGCTCGCGTCGCACCAATTCAAGACCGGGCACCAGTGGATCGATAAGATGCCTGCCGCGAACAAGTGCTCGAATCGTGCGGTTGAGCTCTTTCAGCTCGTCAGGCCGGGCTACGTGCACATTACCCCTTCCTGCCATGACAACGATAGCCTTGAGTTTTTTTGCCCCCATGACCGCTCCAAAACCGTGCCCCGCGCACGCGCCATTATATCCCATAATGAGCGCGAACCTGACCTGGCGTTCCCCTGCTGGCCCGATGGCAAGCGCTTCAACTCCGGTACCGTATCGGGTGCGCAATACATCAAGGGTTTCCTTTGTATCCCTTCCCCACAGATCTTCTGCTCGCTCGATCCGTGCCCCGGCTTCCGTAACGATAAGAACCACGGGTTCCGAAGATTTTCCCGTCACGGCAATGCCGTCGAAACCCGCCCGTTTAAGCTGATCAGCAAAAGTCCCGCCGAGCGTTGCATGTCCGTATTGTTCAGGGTATAAGAGCGGCGATTTACCGCTGACAACGAGGCGCGAGCAGGCGACTGCCGTTGTCCCTGCAAGGGGTCCTGCCATGAAGAAAAGCCAATTTTCGGGGTTGAGCGCCCCCACATCAGCAGATACCAAATCCCAATACAGTCGTGCTGCAAACCCACGCCCACCGACAAATTGATGCATAAAGTCATCACAAGATGCGATGGAGGCGTCATGTGAGGAAAGATCTATTCGAAGAATGTTTCCGCGCCATCCCGCATGCGTTCGGGTCATTCATTACCCTCCCGTAGTTCTTGATACCATGTCGTCATGGTTTCAGATGAAAAAACCTCCCCGTTGATTGATGCATCGTTGAGAATCCGTAACAGAATGTCCTGTATCTCTTCCGGTTTTCTGAACAT
This sequence comes from Thermodesulfobacteriota bacterium, assembly GCA_026415325.1. Lineage (GTDB taxonomy): Bacteria > Desulfobacterota > WTBG01 > CAIYCZ01 > CAIRTM01 > JAOAHH01. The sequence goes on from JAOAHH010000118.1 coordinate 2,012, forward strand.
TGCACGCTCTTCCGGCGGCAGGTTTTCATGATATGACACCGCAACCATGCCGGGGCTGATGGCATTGATTCGCACTGCCGACCCCATGCACGACAGCTCAAAGGCGAGCACTTCGGTGAACCGTGCAACTGCTGCTTTCGCCGTTGCGTAAGCACTCATGCCCGGCACAACCGGTGTTTTTATCTTTCCCGCCTTTGAAGTAATGTTAATGATCGTGCCGCTGTTATTTTCAAGCATAATCGGCAACACTGCTCGCGTACAGTTGTAGACGCCGAAAAAATTGGTTTCAAAAATCTTCTTCCAGTCTGCATCAGAAACGGTAGAGAACATAAAACGTTGCATTAGTGAAAAGAATTCATCTTGGCTTTTTGGCGAAGGCGACAGAACACCTGCAAGCGGACCGCCGGCATTGTTGATTAGCACGTTGATTGTTCCGAATGCCCGGATCGCTTCATCGACCATCCGTTGCACATCGTTAATCCGTGCAACATCTGCGGTAACCGCAATCGCCCTGCCGCCTTTTTCTTTAATCTGTGCCGCAGTATCTTCAACTTTTGCCGTTGTCCGGGCAGCACAAACGACTGCGTAACCCTGCTCTGCCAAAATAAAAGCGATTGCTTTGCCGATTCCCATGCTTGCGCCAGTCACCAGAGCGCAAAGACCATTACTGTGCATCACCGGCTCCTCTCCATCTGTTTTTTAACGCTTCATGGCATATCAGACGTTGTGCTTCAGGCTTGATGTGCCATCTGCATCAGTTCTTTTACATAGACTGCAATCCTTGGTATGACCGTCAATGATTCCAAAAGCCGCTCATATGGAATCGTCACGGTTAGTTCATCAGGTGAGAGGCCAACAAACACGCGCCATGGGAAATCGCTCGTCGAAAAGGTCTGCTGCCGTGTCACATAGGCATATCGTATGTTGTAAATACATCCCCCGAGCCCACCAAAGCCTCGGGTAAGGTTTCCAATATACGCCTGAGCCCGAACAAAAATGTCAGCTTGGAGAGGAGTACAAAAAACAATCACCAGATCGGGGGCTTCCACATTGGCAAGTGGCCCTACAACTAAACATGCATTTGTCACCTCAGGCACGGGAATCACCCTTATATTCTCTTCATAAAAGGCCATCGCGGTATCCATATCCTTGTGATACGGGCAAGTATCTATGAACTGCTCGAGTGCTTCACGGTATTCATCTCGTGAAAGATCGCAGACGCCGGTTGCGATCAACCCTTCATAACAGACATTGTTTTCTCGCGTTATATAAAATGTTGTCCCCTCCTTCAGGATCTCTCCGATCTGTGCACACAGACCCGGATATGCTGTGCCCTTGTAGGGAGGAATTGTTGCCGGGATTTCCTTAAGCGGTTTTAATGCAATCAGAGGTTTCTGAATTCCGAGATACTCCAAAAGCATTTGTTCGATATTATGTCGCTTCATACGCCACCGTTGAATATTTATGATGAGGTATAGATACAGTATATTTTTATGGAATGGTAGTGAATTGTCGGTGACCGATGACCCACCGTTGCAGCTTGTCGAAGACAAGCTCGCGTTTGACAGGTTTTGCAATATAATCATTCATCCCGGCAGCAAGACACGCTTCTCGGTCCCCTTGCATTGCCTGCGCTGTCATTGCAATAATCGGCACCTCGGTATATCCCCGTGCCCGCAGCAGTCGGGTAGCTTCATAGCCATCCATCACCGGCATATGAACATCCATAAAAATTATGTCGAATGATTGTGGTGCCGTTGTAAAGATATCCACCGCCTCTCTACCGTTCTGTGCAACCGTTACGCGGTAGCCTGCCTTGAGGAACATTGTTTGGGCAAGTTTTTGATTTACCGGATTGTCTTCAACAAGGAGTATTGAAATTGAATGTTTCTCATCCTCTTTTATTGAATAATGAGTTGCTAATCGTTGCGAGAATTCGGTATGCTGCGCTTCACCCAGCACATGGGTAAGAAGATCGTATAATCGTTTTCTGCTCGCAGGCTTTGGCAAAAAACCCCTAAAACCTGCTGCTTGGCAGCGGCGTGAAAATCCTTTATCTGCGGTCGCCGAAAGGCACACCAGAGGAATTTGCCTTCCGTATGTTGTAAATATCAGCCGCGCTACATCTTCAAGCGTTTCGTCAAAAAGCGCAGCATCAAGGATGCAGACATCATATCGTATACGATCAGAGCATCCTGCCAGTAGTTGCAGCACCTCATCACGTGTTGTGCATACCGTAACGTCAACCCCTGCGCTTGAAAGAAAACGTGCCACGCTAACAACGTGTGCGTGATGGTTATCGGCAAGAAGTGCCCGCTTACCGTTAAGATCAGCAGGAACAATGCGGGTTGCGTATTGCTCACGGGCAGGTCGAAACGTTATAACGCAGTGAAATGTGCTGCCCTTGCCAACGTCGCTTTCAACCCATATTCGTCCCTGCATAAGTATTGCAAGTTGTCGGCACAACGACAATCCAAGTCCCGTGCCACCGTACTGTCGTGATATTGAACTGTCTGCCTGTTCAAAAAGATTGAAAATAGATTCGTGACGGTCTGCAGGTATGCCGATGCCGGTATCTCGCACAAGGATATGCACGACAACCCTGCTGGCATTTTGTTCCTCTGGCCAGATCGATAATTCGATTTCTCCTCGCTCAGTAAATTTAGCAGCATTGCCCATGAGGTTGATAAGAATTTGCCGCAGCCGATATGGATCGCCGCATACCATAGCTGGAAGATTATCATCCACATGACACAGCATCGCTATATCTTTCCCCGCAAGCCGCGGGCGTATCAAATCGCACACATCATAGGCGAGCAATTCAATGTCAAAGTCTATATCTTCGAGTTCAATTTTGCCCGCTTCGATTTTTGAAAAATCAAGAATATCGTTGATGAGCTGCAGCAGCGCGTCGGCACTTCGCTGAATGGTCAAAGTATAGTCACGCTGCTCCTGCGTGAGGGGTGTTTCAAGAAGCAACGTTGTAAATCCGACGACGCCGTTCATCGGTGTCCGGATTTCATGGCTCATCTTTGCAAGAAATTCGCTCTTTGCTCTGTTGGCCGCTTCAGCTTCTTCCATCGCTTGCGTCAACGCTCGGGTACGTTTGAGCACTTCTTCCTCAAGCGTGAGATTGAGTCGCTGCATTGTTGCATAATTTTGCTGTTGTTCGCGAAG
>JAOAHH010000149.1 GCA_026415325.1 Thermodesulfobacteriota bacterium
CGGGTTCCCTGCAAACGCAGAAGGAGAGGCATACGGAGAATATCCAAACGCAGGAGATACAGGATTAAGCGGCAGTACCTGCCAATAGCGTTGACCGCCAACCATAAGAAGATCGGCGAATCGATATGCTTCTTCGCCCAGTGTGCCAATTCCTGTGGTGCCCGGCAGGCTGGTGATATGCAATAAAATGCCGCAGGAGCGCTCAAGCTTCATTGATGGTACCGATCTTGAAAAGGGATTATTGCCATATAGCATGATTGGAAAGCAAAACCAAGCGGTTATTTATTAGAGAACCAAATAATAATTCCTTGACAAAAATGAAGGCAGAGGGTATTATTCTTTTAGCATACTTCTAAATAACTATATAAAGAAAGGTGTTTTTATGAAAAAAATCATGACATCTCTTGTGTTTGTCCTGGTGTTTGCGTGTATGTCGGAGCACGGGGCGGCTGATGCACAGGAAAAGGTCGGCGTGCTTTTTGCCGTGCATGGAGGGTTTGACCAGTACAGCCGACAGCACCTATGGGATGCCTCGGCGCAGATGTTTTCATATGAGCCAAACCATGCGGTTTATCAATATGCGTTATGGTGCCCCACTGCATGGCCGACTTTCCTCGAACAGGAGCAGGCATTGAAAGAAATATCAAAGTATCAATTTGAATATGCACGTATCGGTGGGACAGATCCGTTTCGTATGCTCACCGAACAGCAGCTCAGCGACATGATGGATGTAATTGGAAATTACACCTGTGATGTCAGCTTTGAGTTTGACTGGGTGGGGTGGATGAGTGGCGATGATCCCGCACATTATGTATATCCGCGTTTTATATATAACAAGCCACCTGGCTGGAACCCACCAAAATATTTTTGCCCGACCCCAGCAAATTATATGACCTATTGCGGCGAAGGGGATAACGGCAATCCAAATCCATGGCCGGGATGTGACCCACAACGGTATAATGTTGACGGGCCGGTCGAGCGGTTGCTCCAAAAAGGCGTTACCAAGATCATTCTGGTTGATTTAACGGTGGGTGGGATGCGGTTCTCAAAAACCTATGACATCTATAAAAAAGTTAAACAGTGCTTGAGCGACTATGGTCAGGGATCACTGCCGGTTGTATGGCTCAATGACTATAATAATCTGATGCAGAATTCCTATCCCACTAATCCCGTAAACTGGACGCCACAGTGGTCATATGCAAATAGGCGGGGTCCTTATGTTGACCCTTCGGTTCCGCTTGTGGGGAATCCTAATCTGATAACTACCGATCCTTTGCTTGCAACGCTACAGGTTGACGCTATTTTGGAGGGATTGAATCCAACAGTTCCAAAGAATCAAACCGGCGTACTGTTGCTCAATCATGCGCTTGTTGACTGGGCCGAATACTTTGATCCAAAGATTGATGATACGGTTGCCCTCAATCAAGCTATCGAGGAAGAGCTAATTGCACAGGGGTTTGTTGCTGATAATATCGTTGGTGCTTATATGGGAATTAGAGAGAACGGTAGTGCCGAGGGATATAACGGTATAGAATATACAAGAAACATGCGCGGAGAAAATCTCGGCCATGCGTGGTTGTATGAAACAAATAAACAGCTCCCGCCAGGCAAATGGGGGTATCGTTATTGGGATGCGCTTGAATATTTAAAAAATCAAGGAGTGCGTCATATTGTTATTGGTTTTCCACAGATCATTACCGATTCGGTTTTGCAGCTTGTCGAAATTCCAAATCAGATCGCAAAAGAAATCGGGTATAAGACGTGGCTAAAATGGGGAACATTTGATTATAATACCTATCCAGGGATCGGACATCCATTTGCCGATTACTGGGGCATCTGGGTTGATACACAATGCAAAGTAATTGGCGGTACCGGCAAAGAACCCTGTTGCTTTACGATGGGCGGTTGTGGTGGAAGTCAACCGTATCCGCCGTTGCGTCAAACATCAGATGCCCGTGGAGCCTTTGACCCATCGCTTGCCTATGATGTGAGCGAATACGGCCATTTAGGATATAATCCGGCACTCGGACCGCCTGATCCAAATGCCCCTGTTCAGAATCAATACACCGGCACATGGGAAATGTACAAACCTCCCAGTGCTGATCCACGGGTAGGCCAGCTACTTGCAAAACATGTACTTGATGAATTTACATGTACCCCCAAGCAAACGTTGATCGAACTTACAGAACTCTATGCCACTGCAGAGAACAAGAAAGTAACCATTGTATGGTCTACAAACGCTGAAATCGATGCTGCTGGTTTTAACATTTACCGCGCTGAGGCAGCAGATGGGGCATATGTCAAAATAAATGCATCACTTATTGCGGCTCAAGGTTCGCCCACAAAAGGTGCATCCTATACGTTCATTGACAGTAGTGTTCGGAACAGAAAAACCTATTATTATAAGCTTGAAGAAGTTGATTTGCAGGGAGCCGTTACATTGCACGGTCCGGTGAGCGCAACTCCGCGTTGGTTATCGGGGATTGCCAATTAATGCGCGATGATTTGTGACCATCTTAAAAGCCCGGTTTATACTTCCGGGCTTTTGCATCATTGATGCAGGAAATCGCATTGAGAATGGAATGTATGATGGTTGAACGTTAAGGATTGATGTGGCTTTAGAAGAAGGTGTGCGCAACCAGAGAAGGAGGATGCATGAAAGAGGGCGCATTAACAAAAAAATTTGCTGGAATCGAAGTTCCTCCCGATTTGACACGAGCCAATTTCTTTTTTCTGTATTTCAACACCTTGATGATCGGCATGCTGATGGTTATGCCAGCAATTTTGCAGCCGGCATTTTTGAAGGATATTATCAGGGTTTCACCCGATATTTTTGGCCTCACCAACGGTTTCCTTCAGAACATGAGCCAAATCGCGACGCTGGCGTTTGTCGGCATAATCGGCATTTTATCCGATAAGACCGGCCGAAAGGTGCTTGCCGTGATCGGATTTGCGGTGCTGGTTGTATTTTATTATCTGTTCGGGCAATCGGCAACGATCGCTGCATACTTGAATATTCCACCTGAATTTTCTGCAAAAGTATGTGCCGTTCTAAGTTTTGCTCCCTCACGAGCCGAGGAATTCGTCTCGTTTTCTCCGGGTCTTTTTGTAGCGTATGTGCTCAGGTTGATCGTCGGTATCGGGATGGTGCTGTGCTACCCACAATTCATTACAATGGTTGCCGATTACACTTATGAAAAGGATCGCGGCAAAGGCATGGCATTCAACGGTATTATGATGGGGCTCGCAAGTATCATTATTTTTTCTGCCATTGCTCCGATTGGCCGAGCAAGCGGTGTTGCAGGGCTTTTTATCGTTGCTTCCCTGATGAGTTTGTTTGGACTGATCTCCACATGGGTTTTTTTGAAAGAACGCCTGCCAGAAAGAAAGCGGGAGGAAAAGAAAAACGTTCGCGATCTTGCGCGGATTGTCATGCAAAGTCCTTCTTTGAAATCAAGCTACCTCTGCTCCTTGATCAGTCGAGCAGACATTACGGTCATGGCAACGTTTATCATTTCGTGGGCAGTGCAGGCTGGGAGCAAACTTTCACTCTCCTCTGAAGCAGCGACGCAGAAGGGATCAGTTCCGATGATTATTATGAGTGTAGTCACGTTTATTGCATTTCCTTTTATCGGCATTTTGCTCGACCGTTGGGGGCGACTTCCAACGATTATTTTAACTCTCATTGCTGCAGGGGTAGGGCTTGTGGTGGTTGGCGTGGCGCCAAGCCCGTTTTCGCCGCTTACCTATGGTGCGGTTGTGTTAGTTGGTATCGGCATTGCCGGTTCAATTGCGGGTGCAAATACACTGTCAACCGATGTATCGCCAAAGGCACTTGTCGGCTCTATTCTTGGCGGCCTCAATACTATGCAGCCGATCGGCATGATATTTTTTCTGCAGGCAGGCGGATACCTTTTTGACATGCTCGGTCCGGGATGGGCATTTGGGCTTAAAGGCGGTGCTAATTTAGTGCTGGCCGCATGGCTGCTTCTCCAAAGAAAAAACATTTCTCATGAGCTGAATCAGCACGCAGAAAGCCGCTGCGCAGCATAACACATAACATCCACTTCGTTGAAAGGGTTTCTCCGTTTAGTGCCGAAGTTCGCAAAGAGAAAGCCGTTTGATTCCTCCCAACGATCCCTCATGCTCTGCCCAGCAGACAAAATTGGCTTGACAGAATCCATAAAAACAGGTAGCTTTTTGACAAAAGTAGTCTGAAAGACTACATTAACCATACGCATACATCAGCGGTTTACTGTGCGCTTAGCCATAATACAGTCAGACACAATGATACACGATAGAAAAACTTCTTTTTTTGGGGTACTGTATGTCCACAAGCAATTGTAAAGAAGCGCTTGCACAAATTGTGGATGGCGAACACGTATGTGATAATCCTGAGGTTATTGCAGCCTATGCTTCTGACAATAGTTTTGACCCACCGAAAAAACCTTTGGCAGTTGTCCGGCCAACAGACTCGAGCCAAGTACAGGCACTTGTTGCGTGGGCGTATAAAACAAAAACACCGCTTGTTCCGGTAAGTTCCGGCCCGCCACATTTTTTGGGCGATACGGTCCCTGCTGCAGAAGGTGCTGTTATTGTCGATCTTAGCCGTATGAATAAGATTATCATGATAGACCGGAGGAACCGTGTTGTTATTATTGAACCAGGGGTGACTTACAATATGGTGCAGCCTGCACTAGCCCGGGAGGGATTGCGACTCTCCATGCCGCTTATGCCGCGGGCCACAAAATCCGTATTGGGGAGTGTTCTTGAAAGGGAACCGATAACAAATCCTCGCTATGCGTGGTCGCTCACCGAACCGCTCCGGTGCCTTGAAGCAGTACTCGGCGATGGGAGCAGACTGAGAACAGGAGAAATGGCTGGTGCAAGTATTAGTACGAGTGCCGGTCAGGTTATGGACTATGCGCCTCTTGAAGAGGTTCTTGAAAAGCGGCGTAAAATACAAGAAACAGTATTGTATCAATACGGCCCGGGGCAGTTTAATTATTATAAGTTGGTTTCTGCAGCTCAGGGCACCATGGGTATTGTGACATGGGCATCGCTGCGATGTGAAGTGCTCCCGGAAGTGGAGAAGTTTTTCCTTGTCCCGGCACCAAAGATCGCCCCCTTGATCGACTTCGCCTATCGCCTGCTCCGACTACGGTTTCATGATGCGTTGTTTATCGTAAACGGCGCACGATTGGCATTCATGCTCGGAGAAAATAGAGACCAAATAACCCGCTACCAGCAAGAATTACCCCCATGGGTGCTTATTCTTGGTGTTGCCGGCCGCGGACTATTGCCACGCGACAAGGTGAGCTTTTTAGAAAAGGATATAAAAGATATTGCACAACATTGCGGGATAGACCTCAAATCCAATATCGGGAGTGTCCACGGTGATCATATCAATGACCTTGTCCTTAAACCTTCTCCTGACCCATATTGGAAACTGCGCAGCAAAGGCGGTTGCCAGGATATTTTCTTTCTTTCTACATTGAATAGGGCATCTGAATTTATTTCCACGATGGTTTCAGAGGCGACAGCACATGGATATACAGCATCGGACATCGGCATGTACATTCAGCCGACCCATTTGGGGACAAGTTGTCATATGGAGTTTAATCTCCCGTTTCATCCAGCGGCGGAGCATGAGGTACAAACAGTTAAAGAGCTTTATCAGTCGGCAAGCTATGCTTTGTCCGGTCAGGGGGCTTTTTTTTCTCGACCTTATGGTATGTGGTCGTCAATTGCATTTGGAAGAAACCCTATGCATACCGATGTTCTCCGTAAAATCAAAGCGTTATTTGATCCGCATTATATTTTAAATCCGGGGAAACTTTGCTTTCAGGACACACCCTAGTGGAGGTACACTGACATGGGGCTTGAAGATTTCAAGGCTATGGTACATCGTTGCAGCAGATGCTCGTATTGCAAATGGATTCCTTTTGCGCATGTAAAAAGCTGGCGTTTTGCCAAGGGGTGTCCCAGCATTGAATACCATTCATTTCAGAGTTATTCGGCAAGCGGCCGCTTGTGTATTTCGCTCGCGCTGCTGGAGGAGAGGATCAGCTGTTTTGATGAGGGGCTTCCCGATATTGTATTTAAGTGCATGCTCGACGGATGCTGTGACGTGGCCTGTAAAGTATGCCGGTATGATCTTGAGCCCCTTGAGGTGATGCGGAACCTGCGTTTCAGACTTATCGACAATGGATGTTTCCCGATTCAAGACATCCCCCTCATCGATAACCTGCGTAAAGAAGACAACATGATGATGGCGCGTAAAGCAGACAGAGCAAACTGGGCTGCAGGGCTTTCTCTTAAAGATCTCACGACTGAAAAGGCTGATGTTGTCCTGCATGTGGGTTGTCGGTTGAGCTTTGATGAGGAGTTATGGCGAATCCCACAGACAGCGGTAACCTTGCTTCTGGATGCCGGAGTTGATGTGGGTATTTTAGGGCGGGATGAAAACTGCTGTGGCGGACGACTTTATGACATGGGATATCGGGGGGAATTTCTCAAATATGCTGAAAACAATATCGATGCATGGCGGAATGCAGGAGCTACGACAGTAGTGACAACCTGCTCGGATTGTTATCATGCATTCAAGCGGTTGTATCCTGAAGAGTTGCACGCTCCAATGAACGTGCTCCATATTACTGAATTTCTTGAGCAGCTCATTGCAAAAGGAAAGATAGCATTTAAAAAGTCGTTACCCCTCAAGATAACCTATCATGATCCGTGTCATCTGGGGCGCCGAGGCGAACCGTATATTCCCTGGGAAGGGCGGCAGAAGAAAATTCGCGGGCAGATTCTGGTATACGAGCCCCGCAAGCCGCGCAACAACGGCGCCTGCGGTGTCTACGATGCTCCGAGAAATGTTCTGCGAAGCATTCCCGGAATACAGCTTTTTGAAATGGAACGGAATAGGGAATTTGCCTGGTGCTGCGGTGCCGGGGCAGGGGTCAGGGAACGGTATCCTGAGTTTTCCTTCTGGACGGCGGGGGAACGAATTGAAGAAGCATATGCTACGGGCGCAGAGGCACTTGTAAGCGCTTGTCCGCACTGTGAGCGGAATTTCCTTGATGCCCTTGACCAACGCGGTGATAGCTTAAAAGTCTTTGATGTCCTCGATCTTGTTCGAGAAGCACGATAAGGTGAAAGGGAATTGCCATATGCCGCTTGAACGAGAAGTTTATAAAGAACTTGAATCTGTTGTCGGGCCTGAACATATCACCGAGGAACCGGCAACACTGTTTTCCTATGCATACCAATGGATGGCCGAGCTTGTACCAGATGTATCGGGTGGGGGCAAATTTTTTGATAGACCTGAAGCGGTGCTTGTTCCCGGCGGTGTTGAAGAGGTGCAGGCTATTGTACGATTATGCAACAGGTATGGATTAAAATTTCACGTTTACAGCACAGGGTGGGGCCCATGGGCAGCGCCTCCTTCAGGAGGTCAGATTCTCCTTGACCTGCGAAGAATGAACAGAATCCTTGAGATCGATGAACAGAATATGTTTGCTGTTGTCGAACCCTATGTCGTGGCTGCGCAGTTGCAGGCAGAAGCGATGAAGCGGGGATTAAACGTCCATATCAGCGGTGCCGGTGCTGGGACTTCGGTACTGGCCAATGCCTGTTGTTTTCAGGGTGGCGGCCCGGACTGCATTTATTTTGATTCACCGCAGAACAGTATTCTTTCTATCGAATGGGTTATGCCCACAGGCGACATTTTGAGAACCGGATCCCTTGGTTCCGGACTTGGCTGGTTCTGTGCCGAAGGGCCGGGACCAAGCACCCAAGGGATCATCAGAGGTGCCCTGGGCGGGAGTGGTGGATGGGGGGTTGTGACAAAAATTGCAATACGTCTTGTGCATTGGCCGGGACCACCGGTGATGCCGATTGAAGGCACGGTGCCGGCATATAGAACAAAACTCCCTGCCGATCAATTTCGCGCGACATTTCCAGCATTCCCAAGTTGGCAGTCATTTGCCGATGCGATTTACCACATCTATGATTCTGAAATAGGGTACATTGCCCACCGGCAGTATGTAATGTGGGGGGACGAATTGCAGGCAGCGTTTCTGAAAATTGTGAGCGATCCGGACAGGCAGCTGTGTGATCTAGAGGAGCTGTTGCATATGCCTGAAATTCAAAAACTCACTGATGAGATGCGCCGCTGCTTTCAACTTATTTTGGTTGGCATGACGCCGCGTGATCTTGAGTATCAGCTAAAAGTTCTCGATCGGATATTAGAGCAGACCGGAGGCTGGAATGTCGCACTTGTTAACGAGCCTGCGATGCAACAATATGTGCTTTTGTATATGATGAGGCTTTGTTTTAAAAATCTTAACTTTACAGCAACCGGCGGTTTTATCGATACCTATAATTCGGTTGCCTCGCCTGATATCTGGGCATCAGGAGAAATCGAAGCAGGGAAAAAACTGCTTAAAAAGTATGCAGGAAGAATCGCAGATGCCGGCGATCAAGCTATGGGGCCTATTGCCGGACAAGGTGGTGGTGGTGTTACCGGGTGGGAAGATTTTCTGTTTTACGATCCCCATGATCCTGATTCAGTACAGGCGGCAATCGAGGTTTCGGATGAAGGCGACAGGCTCAAGGCACAGCAAGGACGTCCACCCGGCGGCATGCTATTAGGACTTGCCAGAACTACCCATACTGAGGAGAAGGTTCGAGCACAGAAGCTTGTGCACGCACGGGAATATCAATGGCAGCGAAAACTTAAGCAAATTTTCGATCCGAACGGTATTGGCAGCGGCAACTACCTCTGGGCGGCTGAACCATCAACCAATGGAGAATCCACATGAAAATGATAGTGTGTGTCAAGCAAGTGCCTGATCCCCAAGCATCATCAACAGGCACAAAAGTCGATGTGGCGGCAAAGCGTGTTATCGTCCCACATGGTACGCCACCGGTAATGAGCCCCTATGATGAAAGCGCACTTGAAGCTGCGCTTAAGATAAAAGATGTGCATGGCGGACATGTTACGGTGATGAGCGTAGGGAAAAACCTCGCACGCCCTGTGCTCAGAAAAGCCTTGGCTTCAGGTGCCGATGAGCTTATTCTCCTTGAAGATAATACTTTTGACCAACTTGACAGCTATGCCACTGCTTCCATTCTTGCCGCTGCGATACGGGAGATTGGCACTTTTGATCTTATTCTTTGCGGCAGGCAGGCTGCGGATACCGATGCCGGGCAGGTTGGTTCAGGTCTTGCCGAACTATTGCATATTCCCTGTGTGACGGTCGCATGCGGGATAGAGCTTGGTGAAGAGAAGGTGAACGTAACGCGGATAGTATCAGACGGTTACGAAGTTATCGAGGTAATGCTTCCGGCACTGGTCACGGTGAGCAGCGAAATCGGAGAGCTACGATACCCAAAACTGAAAGATTTACAAGCTGCCCAAAAAATGCCGATTGTTGTCCGGAACGCTGGACAGCTCGGGATCGATGTTGCATCGCTTATGAAGCTAAACCTTGTCAGCCTTTCGCCTCCGCAGCACCGGAACGTCCAATGCTGCATGATTTCAGCTGAAACACCTGAGATTGCCGGTGAGCACCTTGCTCTCACTATGCGGGGCGCAGGGCTTATCTAACTGGTTTGGGAAGGAAGTTCTGTATGAACTCATACAATGGTATTATGGTATATGTCGAATTCGGAGAAAACGGTCTGCTCCCAATCACACGGCAACTATTAGGGTGCGGCAGAAAGATTGCCGACGAACTCGGTGAGCCGTTGTCAGCAGTCATCGTCGGCAGCAAGGGGATAGAAGAGGGAAGCGATGCAGCTCAATTGGGTGCGGATACGGTTTATATTGTTGAACACGAACTTCTGAGGCAGTACCGCACAGAGACCTATGTTGCCGCTTTAGAGCAGCTTGTCCGTCAGCAACGGCCAACAGCGCTCCTCATGGGGCAGACGTACGTTGGCAGAGACCTTGCCCCATCGCTTGCGTTTAGATTAGAGACAATTGCGGTTTTGGACTGTATTGCGCTGGAAATCGATCATGCGAGTAGAGTGCTACTCCTCACGAAACCCGTCTGCGGCGGCAATGCCGTGGCAACGTTTACGAGTATGTATTATCCGCAGATTATCACAATTCGCGATAAAGCAATGTTGCCAATGGAACCAAGCTTTGGTAAAAATGCACACGTTGTTCATTTTGCTGTTTCTCTTGAGCCAAGATCCTTCAAGACGAGATTGATAAAAAAGGTAAAAGAGGAAGGGGAGGGGTTACGCCTTGAGGAGGCAGCGGTTATTATCAGCGGCGGGCGTGGTATTGGCGGAGCTGAAGGCTTCAGACAATTACATGAGACTGCCGCAATACTTCACGCTGCAGTAGGCGGCTCACGCCCAGCCTGTGACAACAGGGGGGTTGCCCCTAATCGGCAGATTGGTATTACCGGCAAAATCGTGAGCCCCGACTTATATATTGCCGTCGGCATTTCAGGCTCTATTCAGCAAATGAGCGGCTGCGGTCAGGCAAAACGGATCGTTGCAATCAATAAAGATCCTGATGCGCCGATTTTTAAGTATGCTGATTTTGGCGTTGTGGGTGATTGGAAAAAAGTGTTTCCTTCGTTCAGCGCAAAACTAAAGGAACTTGTTTCTTAACATAAAACCTGAGCATGGCTGTCATGGTATGCTGCACAAACTCCTGCACAAAAGTAATTGTTCCGATGTCCCAAAGGATTCACAACGCCTTCACTATTTTTGGACGATAATTTTTCCTTTGAATTCCTGAATTCCATCTCGTGGCCCCATGCGCTCGCTTACCGTTGTCGGTGCTTTGCGTGCAATATATGAAAACTCACCGGGCTCAATAAAGCAGAGGCTTGCCACTGAACCAGTTGGGATTCTATCCGAAATAAACGAGCCGTTTTCATCAATAGTGAAATGTACCGGGCTTTTGCAGGCAAGGGTAACCTGTTTGCCTTCAAACTGAATCTCAACAGCGCTCTTGGCATCGTTGATCCAAACAACCGTCGAGCCGGGCTTAACGGTCAGAATTTCAGGAATGACGGCACCGGAATAATGAATTCGGATGATTTGGTGTACTTTAATATCCTTATCCGGCTGAATTTTTTGTCCGCTCTCGCCCGTTTCCGCGGCTGCATCAACAATAAGCAACGCAACTGCCATAACGTTGAAAAGAATCCGTCGGTATAGCTTCATAACGCTCCTCCTTCCATATATACATGGTATTATATATGCGAGCCTGTACGGGTCGTACAGGTCTGCAAATAGCAGATTGTTTTATGCCGATGCCATTGTTGTAGGAAATCCCGCTCGAATACAGCCGCCGAATATGATTTCAAGAGGATCGGTGCGCATTTTTTGAATTTTTTTGAACAGCTGAGGCTGTTCTGCTCTAACTGCTGGAAGGATTTCCTGGATAGCCGCACCTACTATTTTGGGCGTTTCGTAAGGGTCGAGAATCCCCGTGAGTGTTTTGCGTATCTTTTTAAAGAGAAAATCGATATCCTTGGGGGTAAGGCAATAGGGCATGACGGCATTACGGATCATGTTGCGATAATCATATTTTTTAATAACCTCGTC
>JAOAHH010000157.1 GCA_026415325.1 Thermodesulfobacteriota bacterium
CGCCGATCAAAATAGCATCGCAGATGGATGCCGGTGAACCCGGATATACAATACGAAGCTGCCCCTCTGAAATCGTCTTATCAAAGTATGCTGCCTCAACAACACTGTGGAGAGCAAGACCGGCAAGAAATATCCAAACAAGTAGCATATATGCCAATATTTTTTTCATGATTACCTCCCCGTTAACCAGTAATTTTTTTGCCAAACCGTGTGAGAGAACTGCGTGGGTGGCATGAAATGCTCTACGGAGGGTGTCCGCGGATTCTGACAGCCGATGAAAATGGCTTAATAAAAAGCAGCATAGCTATTGGCTGCAAGCCGAAAAAACCTAAAGGTTTTTGCTTATGCTATTTTTTTAAAATACGCTAACGACCGTCAAGTGAAAATTTTTTTATATTGCCGTACTGGGAAACAGCAGCCGCACACATGTGCCTGCACCGAGATTACTCTTGATATCGATACTGCCACCGTGCAAAGCCATAATCGACTTGGCGATCGAGAGCCCAAGTCCTGCCCCTTTCGGATCGAGTCGCTTAGACAGCTCGCTTCGGTAAAACCGGTTGCCGATCTGGTTCAATTCATCGGGAGCAATTCCAATACCAGAATCCTGGAACTCGATACACACCGTACCGTTCTGCTGCCGGGTAATCGAAATATCCAGCGTGCCGTCCTCAGGCGTATATTTAATTGCATTCGATAGGACGTTATTAAGCACACGGCGTAATAACACTTGATCAGCAAACACCGCTGCCGTGCCGCATAATGTGACTCGCAATCGCTTCTCACGGATCATGGCATCATAGTAATCGAGCAGCGCTCTAATTTCCTGCTCTGCCTCAAGCCGGGTATGTTCGATTACAATGTCTGAGCTGTCTGCCCGCGCAAGAAACAGCAACCCCTCGATCATGCGCAACAGCCCCCGATATTCTTCAAGGCTTGATGCGAGAATCTCCTGATACTCCTCAACCGTTCGCGGCTTGGCAAGCGCCACTTCAGCCTCTCCCATGAGGTTATTGATTGGTGTGCGGAGTTCATGTGCAAGGTCGAAGGAAAACTGCGATAACCGTGCAAACGAATCTTCAAGTCGGTTGAGCATCTCGTCAAAAGATGTGGCAAGCTCTGCAAGTTCACGTGGCCAGCGCGATTGGGTTACCCGTTCATTGAGCTGGGTTGCCTTGATGCGACGGATGGTGCGGGTTATATCATCAAGCGGCCGCAATGCCCGGCGAGCGACCATGATGGCGGCAAGGGCTGAGGTGAGAATGCCGGCAAGAAAAATAAATTGCGCCTTCAAACGATAGCGCCGGATCATGCTGCGCTCCCATGACACATCGAGCGCAGCCTGCACAAGATACCGCTCGCCCATATGCCTACCACCAGCATGAGCCCATGCTGCGACAAGCAGAAATTTCTTTCCTTCGGGTGTCCGGTAACGCATTGCTTTTTCAGGAAGAATGCCTGCGGCAACAGGCTGCGGAAACAGCTCATACGGAAGTGCAAATCCATTATCTGGTGTTGCCACCACCACCGATCCGTCTTCCCGGAGCACCCGTGCATAATACTTGATGAACTGCGGTTCTGCTCCGGTAACCAACTGCCGGTTGAGCGCTGTAAGATCGTCAGGGTCTCGGTACAGAGCTTCACGGATATTCCGAACGTTTTCATGCAACAACTCGATGTTGTTTTCCTCAAGGGTTTTGACAAACGCATAAAATAGAAATCCGATTGCCAACAGCAAAATAATGCCTGCAGAAAACATATAGAGAAGGGTAAGCCGATAGGTAATCGAAGCAGAGGGTTGGGACAACAGCCTCAGACCTGCGCCGTTACCGCTCTTCCAGAACATAGCCGACTCCGCGCACGGTATGTATGAGTTTTTTTTCGAACGGATCATCTACTTTGGCGCGCAGTCTCCGGATGGCGACATCGACCACATTCGTGTCGCTATCAAAATTGATGTCCCAGACCTGCTCTGCAATCAGCGTGCGCGACAATACCTGCCCTGCACGCTGCACGAGCAGGCTGAGCAACATGAACTCCTTGTGGGTTAGATCGATCTGACGACCGCTACGGAACACCTTATGGCCGCGAAGATCAAGTTCAAGATCGCTCACGGTGAGTGTATCGGTCTGTTTTCCGGGACCGCGGCGCAAGAGCACCCTCACTCGGGCAAGTAACTCAGAAAAAGCAAACGGCTTTACCAAATAATCATCAGCGCCCAGCTCTAACCCCCGCACTCGGTCTTGCACCCGGTCGCGGGCCGTAAGAAAAAGCACTGGGGTTTGGTTTCCCTGGTTTCTCAAGCTGGACAAAACCGACCACCCATCACGTCCTGGAAGCATTACGTCGAGAATGATCAGGTCATAGGCAAAAGCAAGAGCAGCATGAATCCCCTCATCGCCGCTTATGGCGATGTCGACCGAAAATCCGTTTTCAGTCAGCCCTTTTTTTAGATACGCTGCGGTCTTTGGTTCGTCTTCTACGATAAGGATACGCATAAATGGTAGAGAGACTGCCCAAGGGGCGGCGCTATTTCATGCCGTGTACTTTTTCATACGGCCACATAAGCACGCCGCCGTCCATCACCTGTACTTTTTGGAATCCGGCGGCTTTCAGGAGCAGCGCCGCTTCATAACCTCGGATCGAGAGTCTGCAAAAGGTGACGATTTCTTTGTCCTTGGGCAACTCGTTCATGCGGGCGCGGAGCGCGCCAATTGGGATGAGAATTGAGCCGGGCAGCCGTTCTTCCTCGTACTCCTGGGGCGAACTCACGTCAAGGAGCACGAAATCCTCTTTGTTCCACAGCTTCCGATATACATCCATCGGGGTGATGCTCTCAAAAATACCGTCGAGTTTGTTTTTGGCGATATTGGCACCGGTGATGAGGTTGTCCATGGCAAGGGAATACGGAGGCGCATATCCGAGATCCAGATTTGCAATCTGGTCAACCGTCATACTTGCCGCAATCGCGGTCGATGCAACGTCGATGCGCTTGTCCCCGTGCCCCGGCCCAACCGCCTGCACACCGAGCAGGCGCCGTGTGACGCGGTCAACCACCAACTTGAGCATAATGATCCGCGCATCGGGCATAAAGTGCTCGCGGTCAGGTGCGCCGGTCAGCACCGTAACAACATCATATCCAGCAATTTTTGCCTCGTGCTCCGTCAGCCCGGTACGCGCAACACAGTAATCAAACACCCGGCACACGGTCGTACCGAGCACGCCGGGAAAGGTTTCATTACCACCGCAGATGTTGATGGCAGCCACCCGTCCCTGCTTGTTTGCCGTCGAGCCGAGCGGCACATAGCAGGGCCTGCCGGTAATAATGTCGATATTTTCCACGCAATCGCCGGCAGCATAAATATCTGGGTCCGAGGTCAAAAGCCGGTTGTCAACCTTGATGGCACGCGTCGAGCCGATTTCAAGACCCGCCCGCTGTGCAAGGCTCACCTCAGGCCGCACGCCGACGGCAAGGATTACCATGTCGGCACGAAGTGTGCCGTTTGATGTTTCCACCGCTTCAACAAACTCGGTGCCTAAAAATGCTGTGACCGTGGTATCGGTCATCACGCGAACACCGTTTGACTCCATGTGATGCTCAAGCAGCTCTGCCATTTCCCAGTCCAAAATGCGCATGATCTGCTCAAACTGCTCCACAATCGTCACGCGACAGCCTCGGGCAACCAGCGCCTCGGTCATTTCAACACCGATGAGACC
>JAOAHH010000021.1 GCA_026415325.1 Thermodesulfobacteriota bacterium
ACCGTTGACATCGGCATCGTGACGTGGAACCGCAAAGCGCTCACCGAACGGTGCATTGAATCTGTTTTGCGCACCGCAGGGCATCCGCTGCGGCTGTTTGTTGCGGATAACGGCAGCACGGACGGTACCCGGGAATACCTGCACGGGCTGTATGAACAGGGAGAGATTCATCGCCTTTTGTTGCTTGACCGAAACTACGGCGTCGCGCCGGCATCCAACAGCCTGTGGGAGCTTTCGGATGCCAAATTCTTTCTGAAGCTCGACAACGATGTGGAGGCGCTGCGGCACGGGTGGCTTGCGGAGATGGTGAGGGTGTGCGTGAGAAACCCTGAGGTCGGGTTGCTCGCGTTTTCTTTTCAAAAACAACTCTACGGGAAAGAATACCCCCGAATCAGATTATCTGCCGGTGATGTTGTCCAGGATCCTGATGAGACCTTAAACGGTGCCTGTATTATGGTACCGCGGGCAACATGGCACCGACTCGGTTTTTGGTGCGAAGATTATGCGCCGTACGGTGAAGAAGATGCCGATTACTGCCAGCGGGCATATCTACTCGGAATGAAGTTGTATTATCTCGCTGAAACTGACTGGATGGCGCATCGCACCCATGACTTCGCTGCAGGGAAAGAGGAAGCACATCGCTATTGGCAGTGGAAACAGCAGCGTCGGGCCAAACATACCGGTCGCACCGGACTCGCTACTATCAATGTGCTTATGTATAATTTAAGCCTGCGAGCGGTATACATGCGCAGAAAATTCAAAACAGTGATCCTTGAGGATGGCATAACAGCGCGTCTTGAGCTGTGCCGGAATTATGTAACCCAAGAAGGGAAGACGCTTTCAAAAATGCACCGGCTGATAAAGCATACCGGAGGGCAAGTGCCGTAACGCATATCTGCAAGAAAGCAGCACATCGGAACTTTGAGAAAACCGGCTTTTTAGGCCGGTTTTTTTATTGCCCGCGGGAAGCCCTGCACCCAGCATTCATATGCTATATCAGCGCCCCACAGTACAAACAGGCAAAGAATCCCGGTAAGGGGTATGCTGTAGCGGATATAATATCCGACAATCATATATGGCAAGAGGTATGCGCTATAGATCAGCACGGCAGTACATTGCCACGATGAGGTGAACACACCTCTGCGCACAACCAGAATTATAAATCCGAAAAAAGGCAGCGCATGTACAATGCTTTTGAATAAAGATGGCTTTTCGTATTTACCGTATACAGGATAGCGCAGCAGTGCAGCAATAACCCGATTTTTCACGTTTGAAAGATACCGAGCGGGATTTTCTGAAACGGCGGTGTAAAATTTTTGCTTATAAAGATCAATAAAGGTTGCCTCACCGTAGCGCGCATATTCTGGAAGCCTGCCTTGCGGAACAGTCCATACCGGATGCTGGCGCAACACTATGACTTCTTTATGGAGTCCGTCCTCGGTTTCATAATTTGAAGTATAGAGATCAAAATAGAAGTTTGATTTTATGAAGATTATCCTATTGAAGACGAGATAGTTGCGAAGCATCCACGGAAAACAGAGCGCGCCGCACAGCAGAATGGAAATAAGGATATGCCGAGCCTGCCTTGTTGTTATGGCGCCGAACAGAGTTACGATACACCACACACAACCAGCAATCGGGCTTGCCAAGGTTGCAATGCCGCCAAGACATCCCCATAAAAGGGCACGCCGTGTTGAGAGTGGGGTATCTATGAGCATGGCGGCACCTATAAAGAGTGTGCTGATAATAAGCAGCAAAATCCATTCGTCATGGGTCATCTGAAAAAACCACCTGAAATAGGCAAGCAGCATAAGTACGTATATGATAATGACCGACCATGGGGGGATACGGCGCGTTGTTTTTGTCGCAACCCGATACAGCATCAAACCAACGCCAAGCAATACGATATTCTTCAATAGAACAACTGTGGCAGCGACCATGATTTTTGAGCCAAAGATTAAAATAAGAAGGGCAAGCAGATAACAATACAGCGGCGGCATCCATGCTGTTGGTCCGGAATCGGTCTGAAACGGATTGCTAAATCCCTTGCCCGAAGCGATGGCTTGTGCGATGAAAAAGTATTCGCCACCAAGATGGGTGTTATGATTGAGATTCACTCCTTCGATAAACGGCGGGAAGAACACGAGTGCTTTTGGGTTGTTGCGAAAAAAGAAGGACAAATTGACGTAGAATGAAAGCCCCAGAATAATTGCGCTGAGGACAACAAAAACACGCATCTCCTCATTGGATTTTCGATGATTCAAAAGCATCATACGATCCTTTTGCAGCATTGACCGCTGCATACCAACGCTGCAAGCAGTACGGTTGACAGGCTGCTGATTGGATATGCGTAACGGTACATAATACCGGCAAAAAGATAAGGGAAGGCATAACTGAGGATATATCCATAGATGAAATAGTCCTGCCACTGCATGGTTCTGTGACGGAAAAAAAGATACATCAGGAGGCTGAGCCCGGGAATCGCATAGCCGATGTATTCTGCAATAAGCCGCCAGGTTTGAAAACGTTCAGGTTCGATATATGGCTCAAGAATAAAGAAAAAGTACATAAACCTTTTTGCGGTCAGAAAAAGAAAATTTTCTAGATCAAAACAGCGGGCAAAATTTTTGAATCGGTCTTTGATATAGCTGATTTCACCCATCGATCGATAGGCGGCAAACTCTTCGGGGTTTGAGCCGGGATGATGCTTTTGAAAAAGGTCGTACACAAGGACGCCGTTATATTCAGGGTTATTGCCGAGCGCTATTTCAAACGGCCCGTTTGATTTTATGAAAAACCAGTGCCCGAGTCGGTTTTTTTGAAACACCATATACGAGGCAACAACAATGGTTATAACAAGTGAGCAAACAAGCAGCTCACGAACGAGAACAGGCAATCGTTTTTGGCATCGAACGGCATATTCGATAATGCACAAAGCAACGGGTAATGCCATAACCGGAGTAAACAGCAAAGCAATGCCCGTAGCGATTGCAAAAAGGTACCGATCTCGAGCTCTGCAGGAATTGGTCATTCGCAGGAACAGATAGAAGGTAAGGATAAACCAGAAAGTGGGAACATTAAAGTCTGTTTGATGAGGATACAGCAGAGACATAAGCTCTTGTGGGCAGCAGGCATACAGCAGCGCAGCAATAAGGCATACGGAAGGGCGCTGCCGAAGATGTTTACTTGCTGCGTAAATGAGCAGGATGATCAAGAGTGAAAGGCCGATTGAGAAACCGAACATGAAGAGAATCGAACTTGTTGTAAAACAGCCGAAGAGCTTAAAACTAAGCACGTAAAGAAAGACCATCCCCGGAGCTACCCATCCCGTCGGTCCGGTGCTGCCGCCAAATGGGTTTGAAAAGCCTTCATGTTTGCATACGATTGAGTAGGCAATGTTTGAGATTTCATATCCGAATGGGTTCATGTACGGTTTATTCTCAGCATTTGATCGTTGAAGGAGCGTTGCAAACGAGGGGGTAAAGAAGGACGGGTGACGTTGCATATTAATATACAGCATGGTGCAACGCAGAATACAGGCAAGCACCATAATCCAGAACAGCGCTTTTATATCCTGTGGCCTCCCTGCAGGAGCATACATAAGGTTGAGGTGCTATAAGAATGAAGCGATAACCAAAAGCTGTGTAAAATGTTATGCAGTTTCCTATACCATAGGTCTTTCGTATTGTGTTAAATAATTGTTATGGTGAAGCCTTCGCCTCGGGGTCCCTTTATTTTCCTTGCAGCCGTTCTTACGGCGCATATCGTTCTTTTTTGCTCGACCCGGCTGTATCCTTTTTTGGATATGCCCAATCATCTGGCACTGGCAACGATCTATCGGTATTTTAATAGCCCTGGCAATGCATTTTCTACTTATTTTCGGCTTGACCTCTTTCTCCAACCAAACATCTTTCATCTGCTGCTCTGCGGATCAAATATATTTCCCTCTGTTGAATATGCAAACCGCGTGTTTTTCTGTCTGTATTTTGTTTTGTTTGCGGGAGCGGCCGTTCTCATCCTGCGTCGTCTTGGTGGCAATATGTGGTATGCGCTGCTCGTACCGCTTTTGTTTTACAACTGTAATGTTTCATACGGCTTTGTCGGTTGTCCGATCGCAATTCCGGTTGTTCTGCTTCTCGTGTACTGTATGCTCTGTGACGCAGCAGGGGCAGGGAGGGGCAATCTTGGTGCTATAGCTCTTCTGCTGGCAGGGCTGTTTTTTCTGCATGCACTTATGGCATGTTTTGGTATGTTTGTGTTCGTGTGCTGGGTATTTTGGCAGTATAGACGGGCATGGCGTCAGGCCGGGATCAGG
>JAOAHH010000116.1 GCA_026415325.1 Thermodesulfobacteriota bacterium
TTCTGCAAAAAGCGGCACATAGCGGTCGACCGTCCGTTTTGTGAGCTTCCGCCTGATCATCGTGCGGCGGTGCTGGAGGGCGATGGTGATTTTTACGGCGTAAAAGGTTTTTTTGAATGGCTGGAAACGAAGACCTACAAAATGCATATACGAGTATTGTTGTCAAAATACCGGGCGTATGTTCCTTGTCCTGCGTGCAAAGGTACTCGATTCAATAACGAAGCCATGCTCTATCGACTCGGCGGTATCACCATTGCCGAATTTTACGCCATGAGCATCAACGATGCCGCTGCCTTTATAACATCCGTGGCTGAATCTCTCCAGCACGATAAATCCGTTGCTGTTCTGGTACGGGAGATCAGCAGCAGACTTTCCTATCTTGTCCGCATTGGACTTGGCTATCTGACACTTGACCGTCAATCTCGCACCCTGTCAGGCGGCGAGGTAGAACGGGCAAGTCTTACCACAGCGCTCGGCTCATCACTCGTCAACACCCTTTATGTATTGGACGAGCCGAGCATCGGGCTGCATCCGCGCGATACGCGCATGCTCATCGATACGATTCGCAATTTATGCAATATCGGTAATACCATACTGATTGTCGAGCATGATGCTGACATTATCAGGCAGAGCGACCATGTGATCGATATGGGACCACGCTCGGGTGACGATGGCGGCACAATTGTATTCAGCGGCACACCTGAAGCACTTTCGCATAGCACTGCATCTCTAACCGGTCGCTACCTTTCCGGGCGTTCGACCATCCCTGTACCCGCCAAACGTCGCAATCCTGACAACCATGCATGGATAACCGTCAAAAGCGCCTGCGTTCACAACCTGCAAAACATTACCACGCGGATTCCACTGGGAATCTTGGTGTGCATTACCGGAGTTTCCGGTTCCGGGAAAAGCACGTTGCTTGAAGAAGTATTGTTTAAAGAGCTTACCGCACCGCGCGGAAAACAAGGTTGTTGTTTTTTTGAAGGCTCAACACCTCCGGCATCAGTGGTACTGATGGATCAAAGCCCGATTGGTAAAACACCCAGGTCAAATCCAATTACCTATATCAAGGCATTCGATGCAATCCGCTGTTTGTTTGCAGATACCGACCTTGCACGGCAGCGTGGCTATACCCCTGCAACGTTTTCTTTTAACAGCAGCGGCGGTCGATGCGAACAGTGCCGCGGTGAAGGTGCTGAAAAAGTGGAAATGCAATTCCTTGCGGATGTATATGTCCAGTGCCCGGCTTGCAACGGAACCCGCTACACCCAAGAAGTGCTCGAAGTTCAGTGGCGGGGTAAAAACATACGCGATGTGCTCCAGATGACTGTCGGCGCGGCACTCGAATTTTTTAAAGGGCATCCTGAAATAGAACAGCCGCTCCAGATTCTCGATATGGTGGGACTTGGCTATCTCCGTCTTGGACAGCCTGCCACAACCCTGTCGGGTGGTGAAGCACAGCGACTCAAAATTGCATCATTTATCCGCCGCGGCATTAAAACACGAACGCTGTTCCTTTTTGACGAGCCGACGACCGGCCTTCATCCCGACGATATTGCCCGTCTGCTCAAAACGTTTGATGTTTTGCTGGGTTCCGGACATTCCATTATCGTTGTTGAGCATAATATGGACGTTGCGAAATGTTCTGATTACATTATTGACCTTGGGCCTGAAGGTGGTTCCGCAGGAGGCAACATCGTTGCGTGCGGTACCCCTGAAGAAGTTATTGAAAGCCGCACTTCGCATACTGCCCGCTTCCTCCGAGAAGCGTTGCACACAGCTCCACCATCATATCTCACCGCTCCAGAACCCGAGCAGCAGGAAGCTGACAACGGGCATATTGTGATTATCGGGGCACGGGAACATAATCTTAAAAATATTACGGTTCGTATGCCGCGAGACCGACTGATCGTCATCACCGGCGTATCGGGATCGGGCAAATCAACCCTTGCGTTCGACATCCTCTTTGCTGAAGGGCAGCGCCGTTTTTTGGAAACCCTCTCGCCGTATGCACGGCAGTATATTCAGCAGCTCCAGCGGCCTGAGGTTGATTCCTTGCGCGGGCTTCCGCCGTCTATTGCTATTGAACAATTTCTTTCCCGCGGCGGAAAAAAGTCGACGGTTGCAACGATTACAGAAATCTATCATTATTTAAGACTGTTGTATGCCAAAGTCGGCACCCAGCATTGTCCATCCTGTTCACGTCCCCTTGTCTCCCGGTCCCCTGCTGATATCGTTGACGATATTCTCACGACATGCTTCGGGAAACGATTTATCCTTCTGTCACCGCAGATCCGCAGCAGAAAAGGGTTGCACAAAGAAGTCATTACCCGTGCTCGAAAAAGTGGCTTTGAAAAAATTCGCATTGACGGCACAATCATCGATGTGAATTCGATCTTTGCAATCAAACGTTATCATGAGCATCGTATAGAAATTGTTGTTGCAGAACTTAATGCAATTGGTAAAGAACGCTCACGGATTCAGGAAGCCGTAAATCGTGGTCTCACGCTCGGCAGCGGTGAAATCATCGTGCTGTGCGGAGAACATGAAACGTTTTATAGCATTAGGGCATATTGCCCGGTGTGTTCACGTAGCATGCCAGAACCAGACCCACGCCTGTTTTCATTCAATAGCTCTCTTGGTGCCTGTCCGCACTGTGATGGGCTGGGTGTTGTCAGGATCAATGATCGGAACAGCCGTTCGTTCCCCAACCTGCGCATTCAACGGAGCAAAGGTCAAAATGCAGAGGAGTGGAATTCTGAAACAGATACGGTTTGTCCCATCTGCGACGGGACACGTCTTATTCCTGCTGCACGGTCGGTGCTGCTTAATGGAAAATCTATCGTTGACCTTGTCCGTATGACACCCGGTAAGCTCCTCCAATTTATCACATCATATGCCCGTACCGCTTCCCGACCGGAAATCGTTACGCCGATTGTGCAGGAGCTTATCCCAAAGCTTGCGTTGCTTGAGCGAGCGGGATTATCCTATCTCACCCTTGACAGAAGCGCCGACACCCTTTCCGGAGGCGAAGCGCAGCGTATTCGCCTCGCAGCGCAGGTTGCATCGCCGCTACGCGGTGTTGCCTATGTCCTTGACGAACCAACCATAGGGCTTCATCCCCACGATACCGATAATCTTCTTGATATTATCCGGGAACTGCGCGACCGTGGTAATACGGTTGTGGTTGTTGAGCATGACGAAAAAATAATCCGCCATGCAGACTATATTATCGATCTCGGTCCCAGTGGCGGCACGCACGGCGGAACCGTTGTTGCCGCAGGCAGTGTTGAGGATATCATGCGCACCCCCGATTCAGCTACTGGGGCTGCTCTTGCATCACAAAACAGACCTTTACCGCACGATTCTCGGCCGCTCCATGGGTGCAGCTTTCTCAGTGTGTTCGGTGCCGCGCAACATAATCTAAAAAATATTAATGCCCACTTTCCGATCGGTCGGCTCACGGTTGTAACTGGTGTATCGGGATCAGGTAAAACCACCTTGGTGCGAGAAACCCTATATAAAGCCGTGCAACAGTATCTCGGCCGCCCATGCGGCAAGCCCGGTGCCCACACATCAATCAACGGTGCCGAAGCTTTCAAACGAGCAGTAGAAATCGACCAATCTCCCATCGGCTCAACCCCTCGTTCGATTCCTGCAACCTATGTGGGCGTGTATGATGCTATTCGAAAGTTGTTTGCCGGTCTTCCCGATGCCCGCATGCGCGGATTCACGCATGGACATTTCTCATTCAATGTCAGCGGGGGCAGGTGCGAAGCGTGTCGCGGACAAGGAAAAATCAAAGTGGTAATGAACTTTTTGCCCAATCTTTTTGTCGACTGTGAGGAATGCCGTGGCACCCGGTTTAACAACGAAACCCTCCAAATTCTCTTTCGCGGCAAAAACATTGCCGATGTACTTGCCATGACAATAGAGGAAGCCGGTGAGTTTTTTTCTTCTGTCCCCTCGATCAGGAAACCTCTCGAACTGATGAGCCGGATGGGCATCGGCTATCTACAACTTGGGCAACCGAGTCCGACACTTTCCGGCGGTGAAGCACAGCGCATCAAAATAGCGGCTGAACTATGTCAGAACGATCATGGCAAAACCTTATACGTGCTCGATGAACCAACGACAGGGCTCCA
>JAOAHH010000101.1 GCA_026415325.1 Thermodesulfobacteriota bacterium
CGATCGGGAAGCGGAATTGGTTTAAACTTTGATTTGCAGACAAACTGCATGCCGAGTATTTTTGAGGTTCTTATTTCAAAAACTTCGATGATGAACGGGTAGGTATCGACAAGATTCCACGTATATCCTTTGAGTTTCCCTTTGACATTTTTGATGATACCTGACGGGCCATAGATTCGCAGCGTTTTATTTCGGGCAAGGTTGAGGCGCAAAAGATGATCGAAACCGATAAAGTGATCAATATGCGTGTGTGTCACGAAAACATGACTGACTTTAAAAAGTTTGCCCGGATGCAGAACGCTAATGTCACCAAGGTCAAAAAGAAGTGCTTTTTTTTCTCCTGACAATCTCACATACAACGCAGGATCGCCGAAAGGGTGGTTGACCAGTTCATGTTGAAACAGGAGGCTCATAGTTTTGTGCCTGAAAAACCGTATACGACACTATATCGGCAAGCAGTGGATATACTTTTTCCTGCAGCTGCTCAAGTTCGTTGTTGAGCGCGGTGAATGCATCAAGACGGCCATATCGCTTTAATTCTTCGATAACATTTTTACAATTAACCTTAACGCATGGGAAGGGGCGCATATCAGAAGGAAGGCGGCATCCCCGCTCGCCAAGAAAAAAGCAGCTCTTCCCATCATGCCCGACAGCACGGAGATCTACCGGTGCAGGATAGAGCATTCGGAACAAAAAATAATCGCACTCGGTAAACCAACCGTCAACCGGCAAACACTGGCAACAGGGAGCTTTGCACATAGGACACCACTGCTGCGTTATATCATCCAACAAGATCCGCATTTCGGTTTGAATACGGGAAACTCTGAGGGCAGTAGCCCGCAAATACTCTCGATTATGCGGACATATAGAAATATAACGTTGAAACTTTTGTTCAAGAAATTCGATGCCCATAATGCCATGCGTCTTGAATTCGTTTTTTCAAAGCTGTTGATAACGCCCCTGAAAAACCTAATGGGAGCCGACAAACTCGTTTTTTAAAACACACTCTAAGTAAATCACGAACCGCAAAAAAAGCAGTATTTACCTCTTGTCTGCTTATATCAAATAAGCGAAGTAACCGCAAATAAAAGCATGCGGCGTTTTGGTCATGATAGTAATTGTGAGCAATGATTTTTTTTGTTAAACTGAATAAAGGTGAGCATTGCTTTTTTGGGTTTGTTGAAGTACGGCGTTTTCGTCAATTGCTGCTAAAGGAGTTGCACTGATGTCTCAAATACGTGTCCGCTTTGCGCCATCGCCAACCGGCTACCTTCATATCGGCGGTGCGCGAACCGCTCTCTATAATTGGTTGTTTGCGCGAAAGCATAATGGTGTTTTTATTCTTCGTATCGAAGATACCGATACCGATCGCTCAACACAGGCATCGATCGATGAAATCCTTGACGGTTTGCGATGGCTCGGCATTACCTGGGATGAAGGCCCATATTTCCAGTCGCATTTTATAGCAGAGCATCAAAAAGCGGCACAGCAACTATTGGAACGCGGCCATGCATACAAATGTTTTTGTACTAAAGAAGAACTCGAGGCAAAAAGGGACGAAGCACTGAGAAAGAAAATAGATTACAAATATGATAAGGCATGCCGGAAACTTTCTCCCCAAGAAATCAAGGAACGAGAAAAACAGGAGATTCCGTATGTGGTGCGGTTTAAGGTTCCTGAAAGCGATGGCAGTGTTGTTTTCGATGACCTTGTCTACGGCAGGATTGAAAAGAAATATGCCGATATCGAGGATTTTGTGATTTTGCGATCTGACGGCAAGCCGCTGTATGTGTTGAGTAACGCGGTTGATGACTATCGCGACAGGATAACCCATGTTTTCCGCGGACAGGACGGACTGGCGAATACCCCAAAACAGATTCTGATCTATAATGCACTTGGCTACGAACTGCCACAGTTTGCCCACATGTCGCTTACGCTTGATACAAAAAAAGCAAAAATTTCAAAACGAAAACACGGCGATGTTGTGACGGTCAAATATTATAAAGAGCATGGTTTTTTGCCATGGGCGCTGTGCAATTTCCTCGCGCTGTTGGGATGGTCAAATTCTGAAAGTAGGGAACTGTTTACCCGCGAAGAATTGATCGAAGCCTTTGACATTTCCGGGATTTCCAAAAGCAATGCGATTTTTAATTACACTCCAGGCGATCCGAAAAACTGGACTGACCCAAAAGCCATTGCAATCAATGCGCGCCATATGAGCATGATGGATGTCCGTGAACTTGCACCGTATGTGCGGGATGAACTGCGCATTGCAGGGCTTTGGGATGAACGGTATGAGCATGAGCTTCGCGAATGGTTTTTATCAACCATAGACCTTATCAGAACACGTTTTCATACGCTTAAGGATTTTGCAACCCTGGGCAGACCGTATTTTTCTGATGATTTTTCTTATGATGAAGTGGCAGTACAGAAAAACCTCAAAAAGGATCCGCAGTTGAAAGAGTATTTACTGCAGCTTGCCGACAGGTTTGAACGCCTTCCCTCATTTACCGTCGAAGCATCGGAACATGAGGTCAGGCAGTTGAGCGAACAGCTCGGGATCAAAGCCGGAATTCTCATCAACGCGGTGCGGACGGCGGTTACCGGTCAGGCAGCAGGACCAGGTCTTTTCGAGCTCCTTCGCGCTATCGGGAAAGAGCGAGTTGTCAATCGACTCAGAAAGGCAGCACACATATTTTTCCAATAAATAGAATGAGCATGGCACGAATCCAATCTTTCGGGAGCGACATATATGCGATGCTGCGACAGGTGAGCAGAACGTTTGCCCTTTCAATCGAGCAGCTCCCACCGGTCTTGCGTGACATCATTACGATTGCATATCTGTTGTTTCGTGTCGCAGATTGTATTGAAGACCATCCTGAACTGCAACGCCAGAAAAAAGCGGAGTTGCTCCGGCTTTGGGCACAGGTGCTTGCAGGAAAGGCATCTGTGGAAAAGCTCACCAGCGCCATTGCGTTGCTTGATGCACAAGATCCTGAAGTTGCGGTTGCACAGAATGCAAAGACAATAATCGAGCGCATGCACGTGCTACCCCAGGAATCAGTGCGTATTTTGACTGATCATGTGCATGCGACTGCTCTCGGCATGGCACGCTGGCAGGAGCATGGCCCCTTTGTCCGTGATGAAGCGGAGATGGACGATTATATGCATGAAGTTGCCGGCCGGGTAGGGTATCTGCTGACCGATATATTCTGTTGGTACGCGCCGGCGATCAGACGGATCCATAGCCTGCTGATGCCCCTGGCACGCGAGTTCGGGCTTGCCTTGCAAACGGTCAACATCATTCGCGGCCTGAAAAAGGATTTTGAGCGCGGGTGGATTTTTATTCCTGAGTCGCTGCTGGTCCACGAAGGCTTGACCCGCGAAAGTTTTTTTTCGCCGGAAAATAGGGCAAAGGCCATGCGGGTGATCGCAGTGCTTGCCGAGAAAGCGGTTCGGCACCTCCGCAGCGGTCTCACCTACATCACCATGCTGCCGCGTGTTGAACGCAAAATCCGTCTCTTTTGCATTTGGCCGTTGTTGTTTGCAGCAAAAACAATCAGCATAAGCACGAATAATCCAGCGGTACTGCATGCCGAGGCAAAAATCAGTCGGGCCGATGTCAAACGGATTGTATTGTACTCAAGCATCTTTTCATGGTCAAATCTGTGCCTTAAGGCATATTTCAACTATTTGCTCAAACCTGTCCGGATATAACCCCTGCGATACAGCATGCCCCTTGTCCTGCCCGCTCTTTCTCTGGTATAATTACAATCGAACCGGGGGATTGCGAGGTTTTTCGGAGGAACGGCAATGGAGCAGAAAAAAGAGGTTGTGCTGAAGCTCGATATGAATAACACCCGGGATAGGAACATTTACAATGCGATCATGGATTTCGGCAAAAAACATAATATCGAGGATGAATCTGAGGCATTAAAATCTTTTATTGTTTTTTTGCATTTTCTCGGCGCCGATATCAGAGCATTAAGCGAAAAGATAAAACAGATAAAGTAGCCCCACAAAAAAGCAGTGTGTAATGAAAATAATTTCGTTTGTTGACGAGGAACGGGAACGGGCGATTCAGACTTTATCCGATATTGCCGGTCAGGGGAGTTGCTCTCGAAAAAAGATTCCCTTTGCGGTTGGCACGGCGGACACGGCTGAAATACGGGGCAGCGGCATTGAAAAAGCCTCGGTAACGCATCTCATCATGCATAACGTCACCCCTCCTGAACTATCCCAACCTGTTGATTACATGGTATTTCAGATAGAGATTTTCCCCGATAACCCCAGGTGCCCTATGGGTCATTTCAATACCGAATGGGCGCTCACGGGTAACGGACCGTATCATATGAATCTGGATCTCTTTCCCGCAGGACCGTGCGATGCTGCTCTCAATAACGTTAAGCATGCTCTGGACACTATTGCGCATCGGTATTCATGTGATCCGATAAAGATACGTGAAGGGCTTGACACGCATTACAACATGAAACATTGGGATCGCCCGCTTGCTGCAGGTGTTGGCTGTAAACTGATGCACCTTGATGAAAACCGTCTCGATTTTTTCATTGACGCATTTCGGGCATTTTGGGCCGCCTATATTGATATCCTCACAAGCAGCAAGCACCTCCAATACAGCGATGCAGATAACCAAATGAAACTTAAGCGCAACGGAAAGTGGCTTGAGTATCTTACCCTCAAAGATCCTGCAGTCAAAATGGGACTTGCCGTTGGCATCCCCCCTGAGGTAATCATTAGATTAAGCTATCCCCCCTCTGCTGTTTTTTAACGAACTGATCATTTTGTTTTTGGGGGTGCACTGATGCTCGATTATTATCCGCAAAGCGGATTATTACCCTGGAGTGCATTCTCGAAACAAAGCATGAAATATGTCATTTTGTTGCTAACCATAGGTTTCTTTTTTGCATCTTGCTCTCAAAGCGCATTCGCCCGGGAAAAAACCGGCGCACAGAGTCAGGTGCAGCCATGGCATCGTGTAACTTTCCTTAGCCTTAAGCAGGGCAGCGCGATACAAAATGCGCGCTTTATGTTGCATGGCGACGGCACGATCAGTTTTGAAATAAAGGGGGAGCCGCTGGCCGTAACAAAGAATGTTTATAAACGAGACGGCGTTAAATTTACGGCAACCGTTGCATTCGAGCTGAAAAAGGAGAAGCCGTACCGTTACGTATTATCATTTGACGGATATGGAATCGCAGATATATACGGTGGTATGGCAACGCTTCAAGAATATATAAACATCAGTACGTTAACCCAAAAGCTTCCGTTTTTGTTTTTTGCGACGCCTGAGGCACCATCAGAACAAAAAGGTAATAAACCGTTTTTTCTGCCCTGAGAAAGGAAAAATACGCATGACACAGAGAAGACCTCGTTTTTTGAATATAACCGTAGAAAACGTCCGACTGCCGAATGGGCGCGTCAGGCCATTTGAAATGGTCAGGCATCCCGGCGCAGTGGTGATCGTGCCGTTCATAACGGAAAACAGTGTTATTATTCTTAAACAATTCAGGCCGGTTATCCGGCGGTTTATTTATGAATTTCCTGCAGGGACACTCGAAGCCGGTGAACGACCCTCATCCTGCGCCCGCAGAGAACTGCAAGAAGAAACAGGTTACAGGGCAAAGAAGATGACCAGACTGGGGATCATCTACCCGGTGCCAGGGTATTCAACGGAGCAACTCGTTATTTATAAGGCCGAAGGGTTAATACCGGTTAGTGTTTCATGTGAGGATGATGAGGTTATCAAGGCAGAAGTTTTCACAAAAGACCAAATAATCAAACTAGTTCGCAGCGGGAAGCTCATCGATGCTAAAACCATTTGCTGCCTGGTTTTGTGCGGGTGGCTATAAAATAAAAAAATAGAAATAAGGTGTGGCCATGGCAAACGTGATCGTTATTTATGCAACAGATTACGGCAATACAAAAAAGATGGCCGAGGCTCTTGCTCAAGGCGCTGCTTCGGTACCCATGACTATTGTCACCCTTAAAGAGGCACTTGCCGTAACAATGGATGATCTTACTGCCGCAGATGCAATCGTACTCGGCTCCCCGGTGCATATGGGAAGTATGCATTGGAAAATGAAAAAGATGATTGACGAAGTCTGCAGCCGTTTGTGGATGCCGGATGCGCTTGTTGGCAAAGTAGGGGCTGTTTTTGCTTCAGGGGGTGGTTTTGGCGGCGCGGGCGAAGGTGTTGAGCTTGCCATGCTCTCAATGGTGAATAACCTTGTTGAGCTTGGAATGATATTTGTGCCGTTGCCAAAAAATACTGCACATTATGCCGACGGCGGCCTGCAATGGGGACCGTATGGCCGCTCTGGCGATCACGATGGCAAACCTGTAGGCATAGCGGATTCGGTGCTCGAGGTATGCACAGCACACGGGGCAAACATCGCCCGTGTTGCACAAGAGCTTGCCGGAAAGAGGTGTTTTGCAACTCCAGTATCATAGATAATAGATAGAGGGTTACTATGGGGGATTTTGTCCGGGCAGCATTGCTCGTCAAACAACAATTCATCCCTTTAGCGCCTACCGGGATTTAAAGGTTTGCAATGAAGGGCAAATCCGTAGACAGCATAAAAAACCGTTACTTTTGGGGGTACAGGTGATGCCGAGCACAAGCACGACACAAAGAGCATATACGCTACGCATCAAAGGAATTGATCCAAACGACACCTCGTGGCGCGATGCGCTCTGGAAAAC
>JAOAHH010000113.1 GCA_026415325.1 Thermodesulfobacteriota bacterium
CCCTGACGGAACAATTATCTGCGATGGCACATCGCTCTATCCGCTTAAAATCACGCAGCGTCTCGAGCAACTCGCACCTCACGTTCGATTGACCACAACGTTTGAAATAAAACGAGAGCTGCAATCACGCAACGCGGAGACATACCGTCAACTACAGGCAGGGAAATTGTGGGTGATATCGCCGGCGCTCGATTTTGTGCCTGACGAAATGAAGCAACACATAACCGTCCGGCGCGAACCGGGCAGAATATTATATAACGTTATCTTGTCGCAGCCGGAAGGAGCATAACTATTTTTGAGCACGTGCGAGATCGGCTTCGAGCCTTTCGCGCATGCGGGTCTGCGCTTCGATCATCTTGTCCGTCCGTGCGATTTTTTCTTCCATGTCTTTGATTTTATCATCCAAGTCCTTGATTTTACTTTGTTCAAATTCAATACTCTGTTTGTTGTCCGCTACCGTAACAAAGCGGTCGGCGCTTAAGGTTCGAATGCGCTCTTCGGACTTCTGCTTCTGCTGCCGGTATTGCTCAATCTGCGCTGCATAAATGCTCTTGTTTTTCGCAAGCGCCTCAAGATTTGACTCGATAACCACAATCTGGTCTTTGATGTTATTGATAAATTCCTCATCCGTTTGCCCTCCTTGTTTCACAGGCGCACCCTCCTGTTGCACAACTTCCTCCTCTGCCACTGCGGAGAGCACCTGCTCTTTTGTATACAAATCTACGGTGCCGGTGTTGGTCACGATCTGCGCGATAATTTTTTTGGGGATACCGACAACACCCTCTTTTACATAGAAACGGACCATATCGCCGTCTTCCCAATACTTATCAGACTTTATTTCATTGCCGTTGCTAAGCTGAATGGTGTAATACACCGCATGGGCAGGCTGATATGAGAAAAAGAGCGTTGTAAGAGCCCACAGAGCGCAGAAAAAATATCTCGTTTTCATTGGCCGTCTCCTTGTGTGTTCTGCTGCAGCCTGTTCTCTGGCCGTCAGCATTGTTATTTGACGGTTGCCTTATAAAATTCTGTCGCCTTCTTTTCTATCTGGAGCCATGGCGCAATATTCTTGTTGAGCTCTTTTGGATCAATACCGCGGGATGAGTTCAGTTTATTCTGTTCTGCCCTGATCATTTTTCTTGCATGAGCACGGAGCTGCAGAATACCGGGGTAGTTCTTTATGCGAATCTGCTGATCAAGGCAGTATTCAACGGTTTTGGGTTTTGTGCTGTGCAGGGCATGGGGAAGACATTCTCTCCCCTGCGGTTTGAACAACCATGCGTTGCATTCATTTACTGCAAGGCAGCATATAAGCATCAAAAAACAACAGCACAGTATGCCCGTCCGAAAAACACCGTTGCTATCGATAAATTCAAGCCTGGCGTCATTCATAGCCCATGCAATGTGTCTATCCAGCTGGTGTTTACTTCGTTCATTGTCAGTCTTTTCTTTAACCGTATTTTATGTGTCGAACCGGTCATCGAGCACCCGAATCGTGATGATCTTATGTTTCGCTTCCTCTCGGGCGACCGCCTGCTCCTCAGGTGTCAAGACATGCTCAAAACAATATGAGCATACGCCGGCACGGTTCACACATGCCTTGACGCTTTGGCACACAAGGCATGTTCTGCTTTCTATTGCCTGAGCTACTTTAACATGATCTTTGAGGAGTCGTGTCAGCGGTGTTGTCTTTTTCGCCCGCACCTCATCGAGGCGCACAACAGTTCGATCACGCATACCATACCTCCCCATAAGCACAAGCACCCGGGTGATTTGTGAAAAATCTATATGCTGTTACGTCCCGCGTTTCACGCTTTCTGTTGTACATTTTTTCAATGTACGGTTTTAAAAAAATCAACAGTTGCCTGGAGGCCATCCTGAAGCGAAACCATCGGGCGCCATCCCAGGCGTTGCTCCGCCAGTTTCCATGAAAGGACGCTGCGCAGCTGCTCGCCCGGCAATGCAGGCCCGTGGACTTCAGGTGCCGGTGAGGCGGTTATCTTTTTGAGCAGGTGAAAAAGCTGATTGACCGATGTTTCGATACCAGTACTGATATTGAATTCACCGATGCAGTCTGTCTCCAGCGCACGGAGATTTGCGGCTGCCACATCCCCGACGTAAACAAAATCGCGCGTTTGCTCGCCGCTTCCGTTAATGATCGGCTGTTCACCGTGCAACATCTTCTGTGTAAAAATTGCTACTACGCCTGCCTCACCGAATGGGTCCTGCCGCGGACCGTAGACATTACTGTACCGCAGCACTGTATAGTTTAACCCATGAGTCGTGTAGAAAAAATAGAGGTATTTTTCAGCAGCGAGTTTGCTGACACCGTACGGGCTCAGTGGACGCAGCGGATGGCGTTCATCTGCAGGAAAATATTCATGCTCGCCGTAAATAGCACCGCCGGTCGAGGCGAAGATGAATTTGCGCACCTTGAAGTGTACTGCCGTCTGTAACAGGTGGACGGTACCCCGAATATTGATATCAAGATCAAAAAGCGGATCCTTGACCGAGGCACTCACCGATATCTGTGCCGCATGATGAATAACAACATCAGGTTTCTCTTGTTCAAAAACATCCTGAATTCTCTTATCCGTAATACTCATGTGATACAAAATTGCACCTTCGGGCACGTTTTCCTTTTTACCCGATGAAAGATCGTCGATAATGGCAACTGTATACCCTTTACTGAGAAGCAGATCTGCGACATGAGAACCGATAAAACCCGCGCCTCCGGTCAATATAATCTTCATGACGTGCCCCTTTGCAAGGATTTATATTATAGGCATCTCGTGCATGCCCAAACTTCATGTTTACATCTAAAGGAAAGAACCAGAAAAAGCAAGCCTTTTGCAATTGTCGATCTGTTTGTTGTATGATAGGGAGCAGTCGTTGGGCGGGTGCATTTCGTCCTTATCGGTCGTCTGCGGATATGGGGGAGGCGTGACTTCTCTGATCTGGGCATGACAACAACATTGCAGGAACCATGAAACAGATTTGCATAACCGTTCGGGAACAAGACAAGGACAAACGGCTTGATCGCGTCCTTGCTGAACAGGCACCTGATATCAGCCGCTCACAGGTACAGTATGCGATACGTCAAGGGAGAGTAACCGTCAACGGTGTTGCTGCCAAACCCTCACATCGGGTATCTGCTGGTGATGTACTGGTGCTTGAAATGCCGGATCCAATCCCAATGGCTGCACAGCCGGAAAACATACCGCTTGATATCGTCTATGAAGATGACGCGCTGATCGTCATCAATAAACCTGCGGGGCTCGTTGTGCATCCGGCATGCGGCAACTATACCGGTACGTTGGTGAATGCGCTCCTGCACCACTGCACAACGCTGTCGGGGATCGGAGGAGTCCTAAGACCCGGCATCGTGCACCGCCTCGATAAAGGCACCACCGGAATCCTTGTTGTTGCCAAAACTGACCGTGCACACCACTGCTTGAGCGAGCAGTTTAAACAGCATACAATCGTAAGAAAATATAGAGCCTTGGTATATGGTGTACCACCCGCCAGTGAAGGGACCATCGCCAGCCCCATTGGAAGGCATAAAACGCACCGCAAAAAAATGGCAATCCGAACGGCCAAAGGGAAACATGCGGTAACCCATTGGCGGCTCCTTGAATCCTTTAAATATGTTTCCTATATCGAAGCACGTCTTGAGACCGGTCGCACGCATCAGGTACGGGTGCACTGCGCCAGCATCGGCAATCCCATCGTCGGCGATGATACCTACGGTACAACCGTGGGCGCTCGAAACATTCCTGATAAAAAACTCAAAGCATATCTTCAAACTATCAAGCGCCCTCTGCTGCATGCAGGATTTTTACAGTTTCTCCATCCAATGAGCGGTGCCACCATGACATTTAATGTCCCGCTCCCTGAGGATTTTTTATCAGTTCTTCAAACCCTTCAAGGAGAAAGCCATGATTAACGTAGGGCTGACGGGCGGGATTGCAAGTGGGAAAAGCCTTGCCCTCACCTTTTTCAAAGAGCTTGGCGCTGCGACACTTGATGCAGATGCCATAGCGCATGCCTGCCTTGATATTTGTCAGGAAGGCTACCATCGGGTAGTCGCGGCATTCGGGGAGGGAATTCTGCAACCAGACCGATCAATTGACCGCGGAAAACTCGGTGCACTAATCTTTTCCGATGCCAAGCAGCGCTCCAGATTAAACAGCCTCCTTCATCCTTTGATCATAGAACGATTGCGGGAATCGATACGCACCTGCCGTTCAACCGCGCCGGATGCAATCATCATTGTGGATGTGCCGCTGCTTTTCGAATGCGGCATTGAACATGACTTTGATGCAATCATTGTTGTATACGCACCGCCAGAGGTGCAACGGCAGCGGCTCATCAGCAGAAACAACCTGACCGTCGAAGCCGCGGAACAGCGCCTTGCCGCCCAAATGCCGATTGATAAAAAAATGCGGCGAGCCGACTATCTCATCGACAATACCGGAACCCCGGAGGAGCTTCGGCATCAGGTCACTCGCGTCTACGAGCATCTCAGGCAACGTGCATCAGGCGCATCATCTGCCCCAAAAAAATAAATCTTGACAACAAATCGTGATTAATATAAACAAGAGTTTAAGCGCATATTGAATGAACAGCGGCGTTATTATAAAAATCAGAAATCTCTCCAACGTATATCATTACCGCTTGTTTTCTCTTCTGCACATGTGTCCTACACAACAAGTATACGCGCCATATTCGGGGAGAAACAGGTAGTATTACGACAAACCGGTTTACACAAATAATAACAGCAGCAGCATGGTCAAACAACAAACAGGATACCGCTCATACCTGTGTATGTACTATCACATCCAAAAGGTCTGCAGCACCACCTTTTCACCAGTACTACCGTGATAGAATGCGGCACAGGGAATGCATAGCGGGTTAGAGCACATTGTTCTCCGTTTAGCATAAAGCGCGCAACGACGCATAGATAATGCAACGATACCGATTTCTGATGGTTTTCAGAGAGGAAGACGTGCCTTGATGAACTTAAAAGAACTGAAAGCAAAAAAAATCAACGATCTTATGGAAATAGCCCGACAGATGAAAGTCGAAGGCTATGCAAATCTGAAAAAACAGGATTTGATCTTCGCCTTATTGCAGTCCGAGATAGAAAAGAACGGGCTGATCTACGGCGAAGGCGTTCTTGAAATTCTACCTGACGGATTCGGATTTTTGCGCGCACCCGATTACAATTATCTGCCCGGTCCGGATGATATTTACGTCTCCCCTTCTCAGATCCGGCGGTTCAATTTAAGAACCGGTGACACCGTATCCGGACAGATTAGGCCACCCAAAGATTCCGAACGATACTTTGCACTGCTTAAAGTCGAATCGGTGAATTACGAGAATCCTGAACAGGCGCGTGATAAAATCCTGTTCGACAACCTCACACCGCTCTATCCGATGCGGAAAATTAAGCTGGAAACGACGCCAGACAACCTTTCGGGTCGCGTCATGGATCTGCTTACACCGATCGGTATGGGGCAACGGGGGCTCATCGTATCGCCGCCACGAACGGGGAAAACGATGTTGCTGCAGAACATTGCCAATGCCATCACCAAAAACCATGAAGATATCGTGTTGATGGTCCTGCTGATCGATGAGCGACCCGAGGAAGTAACCGATATGCAGCGATCGGTCAAAGGTGAAGTCATTAGTTCCACATTCGATGAACCGGCACAACGCCATGTGCAGGTCGCCGAAATGGTGATTGAAAAGGCAAAACGGTTGGTCGAACACAACAAAGATGTCGTTATCCTGCTTGATAGCATCACCCGCCTTGCCCGGGCGTATAATACCGTCGTACCGCCGAGCGGCAAGGTGCTTTCCGGCGGTGTCGATTCTAATGCTTTGCACAAACCCAAACGGTTTTTCGGTGCGGCAAGAAATATTGAGGAAGGCGGGAGCTTGACGATCATCGCGACGGCACTGATCGATACCGGCAGCAGAATGGACGAAGTGATTTTTGAAGAGTTTAAGGGCACCGGCAATATGGAGATTTATCTTGACAGAAAACTGGCTGACCGCCGTGTTTTTCCGGCAATCGACATCAACCGGTCAGGCACCAGAAAAGAAGAGCTGCTGCTGCCGCCTGAGGTCCTCAATAGAATCTGGTTGCTTAGAAAAGTGCTCCAGCCGCTCAGCACGGTTGATGCGATGGAGTTTTTACTTGAGAAAATGAATGAAACAAAAAGCAATGAAGAGTTTCTTAATGCGATGAATCAATAATTGCTTAGCGTCCTGATGTTATGGAGGTTCTATGAAAAAAAGCATTCATCCCCACTACGACAAGGCAATCGTAACGTGCGCGTGCGGCAATACCTTTGAAACCCGATCGACAAAAAAAGAGATTAGAGTTGAAATTTGCTCGAGCTGTCATGGGTTTTTTACCGGAAAACAGAAGCTGGTTGATTCCGCCGGCCGCGTGGAAAAATTCCAGAAAAAGTATGGCTCGCGAAACACATCCGCATAATATTACCTGTGTATTCACCAACGTAGCATGGCATGCCTTGCTACCGTGCCGCAGGAGCTT
The DNA here is from genome assembly GCA_026415325.1 of Thermodesulfobacteriota bacterium. GTDB lineage: Bacteria > Desulfobacterota > WTBG01 > CAIYCZ01 > CAIRTM01 > JAOAHH01. The sequence goes on from JAOAHH010000113.1 coordinate 6,569, forward strand.
ATCTGCGCCACAGATTTCCTGCGCTCTGATTATTCCCTCCCGGTAGCGCCTTTCTTCCGCATTTCCGGACCACCCCCTACCACCATTACAGAGAATGAGGCGTGAAAACGATATTTTCAAAACTTGATGAAGTCGTCGCCCGTCACCACGAGCTTGAGGCGCTGATCAGCGATCCGTCCGTTTTTAATGACATGAAGCGCTACCAGTCGCTGGTAAGTGAACGATCAAAGCTTGCACCGATTGTTGAAAAATACGAACGCTACAAAAAGGTGCTTGAAGATATAGAGGAAAACAAACGGCTGGTAGCCGGCGATGACGAAGATCTCCGGGAGCTTGCGCGTGAAGAGCTCGCGGTGCTGACGGATGAGCAACATAAGCTTGAGCGCGCCCTTCAGCTTATGCTCCTGCCCAAGGATCCCCGTGACGAAAAAAATGTCATTCTTGAAATTCGTGCCGGTACCGGTGGTGAAGAAGCTGCCCTGTTTGCCTCTGACCTTTTTCGCATGTATGCAAAATACGTCGAGGCACGCCGTTGGAAAATGGAAACATTGAGCGAAACGCTCAGCGGACTGAAAGGCATTAAGGAAATCATCGTATCCATCCAAGGGAAAGGAGCCTACAGCCAGCTCCGTTACGAAAGCGGCGTGCACCGGGTTCAACGTATCCCTGAAACAGAAACACAAGGTCGCATTCACACGTCTGCCGTGACCGTTGCAGTGTTGCCGGAAGCCGACGATGTGGACATCGAAATCAATCCTGCTGATCTAAAAATCGATGTGTTCCGCTCCTCTGGGCCAGGGGGGCAGAGTGTGAATACGACCGATTCCGCGGTGCGGATTACCCATATCCCCAGCGGCCTTGTTGTCACCTGTCAAGACGAAAAGTCCCAGCATAAAAATAAAGCGAAAGCGCTTAAGGTGCTTAAAGCCCGCCTCCTTGATGCCGCTCTTAGAAAACAACATGAGGAGATATCACAGCAGCGGAGAATTATGGTTGGAACCGGCGATCGTAGCGAGCGCATCCGCACCTATAATTTTCCGCAGGGACGCGTGACCGACCACCGGATTAACCTCACGCTCTATAAAATAGACCGTATTATGGAAGGAGAGCTGCAGGAGCTCATTGATGCACTTATAGCCTTCTATCAGGCAGAATCGCTTAAAGCATCGGGCACAGATGCAGCAGCTCCAGTATCCCTCTAACCCCCCTATGACAGTACCGCAGCTATCAATAGCAGATCTTCTGCATTATGCTACCCAGCAATTTGCAGCATGCGGGATCGAGAGCGCCCGCCTTGATGCAGAGCTTTTGCTTGCCCATGTTCTCGGGACAGACAGGCTCCATTTGTATCGGGAACCTCAGCAGACGTTGACTCAGGAGCAGTATGCGCATTTTTATGAACTTGTCAACCGTCGGGAGCAACGTGAACCGATAGCCTATATTATCGGCGAAAAAGAATTCTGGTCACTTCCCATTGCCGTTGACCGTCATGTACTTATTCCCAGACCCGAAACCGAGCTCCTCGTTGAAACAGCACTCAGCCGTGTAAAGCCTTTGGATGATCAGGGGTGCCGTGTGCGGATCCTTGAACTCGGCACCGGCAGCGGCGCCGTCGCAATCGCACTTGCCAAAGAGACCACACATGCGGTGATTATTGCAGCCGACAGGTCGATCGCTGCACTCCGTGTTGCTCAAAAAAACATTCTGCGCCATGGATACTCCCGGCGCGTGCATCTTATGTGCGGCGACTGGTTATGCCCCTGTGCCGAGAAGCCGCTTTTTTATATGATCGTAGTCAACCCGCCCTACATTCCGACATGCGAAATCGATACGCTTGCACCTGAGATAAAAAATTATGAACCACGGGTAGCACTTGACGGCGGTGCTGATGGTCTCGACTTTTACCGGTCGTGGATCCCTGTGTTACCCCGCCTCCTCCTGCCGGGCGGATGGGTGATAGTGGAAATGGGACAAGGGCAAGCCTCGCGTATTATTGAAATGTACCGTCAATCACATCACTATGCTAAGCTATCAACGATTAAAGATTATGCATCCTGTGAACGCATTCTTATTGCCCAGCTTCGTTAACTTATTGTGGTATTTTGCCGTTTCCACTGTTTTTCCTGTGCTCGCTTCTTTACAAAAAAGTATGGTATGTTAAATTATATTGATATTAAAGCCTGTCTGTACTATGACCGATGATAAAGCAGTTTTTGACAAAACTCCATGGAGGCATGAGCGTTCTATGAAAAAAGTCTATGTCAGATCAAACGGATGCATTGACAACCTGCTTGATGGGAAGTCGTTTCGTAATTATTTCAGGGAAAATGGCTGGGAGGTTGTGAATAATCCGGCAGAGGCAGATATTATTATAGTAAATACCTGCGCCTTTGACAAAAAACATGAAGATATTTCAATAGCTGATATCGAAGAACTGAAAAAACACAAAAATGCCCAGCTTATCGTTGCCGGATGTCTCCCTAAAATCAACAAAGAGCGTCTGGATTCGGTTTTTGATGGAATTTCATTCGGTCCAAAAGAAAGGGATAAGTTAAAAGAGATTATTGGATCAGACAAGCCCTTGGCATGGAAGGATCAGCATACCATTGACGATGAAGATATTACCCAGCTGCCGCATCGTAAAGTTGTGCACCAGGTCAGAAAGATAAAAAACATTGCAGGCAAATACGGCAAATACATCTTGCCGAACTTTGAAATTGGGGATCTAACCGGCGATCAGGATTCTTATTTTCTTGTTCTCGGCGAAGGGTGCCTCGGCAATTGTGCCTATTGCGCAATAAAAACTGCCAAAGGGAAACTTGCCAGCGTGCCAATAGACGTTGTCATTGAAAATTTTAGAACAGCATTAGCAAAAGGGTATAAACGGTTTATTCTCACTGCAGATGATACCGGCGCGTACGGACAAGACTTGGGCACTGATCTGCCGACACTTATTGAGAAACTGCTCGCCGTCGATGGCGATTATAAATTGAATATCTATCACTTAGAACCGAACTGGCTGATAAAATATTTTGATTACTTCAAAAAAGTTTTTAATACCTCAAAGATTGATGTTATCTTTTCACCGATTCAATCCGGGAGCAATAAAATATTAAAAGCAATGCGGCGTCCCTATACTGTGGAAGAGTATATCAGGTGCATTCGTGAGCTGCGAGAGGAACTGCCATCTCTTAAAATATGGAACCAGTTCATCGTAGGATTCCCAGGGGAAACAGAAGAGGATTTTCAGGGAAGTCTTAACGTGCTTGATCAGGTGACGTTTAATATCGTCCAGGCGTTTGCTTATTCGGATAGACCTGGTACCGCAGCATCAAAAATGCCTGACCACGTGCCAGAAGATGAAATCAAAAAGCGTCTCAAGCGGATGAACAGAAAGATATTTCTGAAGGTCAACCTGCGCAAACTGAAACCAATTGGGAGCGCAGCAACACAATATAATTAATACTGCCCTTATACAAATGACTTTTGAAGAACAGGTTGCTCAATTTCTTCAGGAAACCGATGCATGGACCGAAGTGCGTTTGCAGGAAGTTACAAATCAGAACATTCCATTGCCAGAAGATGCCATTGAACAGATGCTTGCGGTGGTGGAATCCGAAATAACCGCACTCATCGAAAAAGGGTTTACCGTGTATGAGGAAAAGTTCACCCCAAAGGTGCTTCTCGATTACCACCATCTCCTTGTAGAGCGGGAACTTCAAAAACTTGGTGTCGATACGCGGGACAATATCCACGCATACAAAGAGAATGCACAGGTCGCCCTTGCCGTAATGGAAGGGAAGCTGAAACCGGAAAATGCCCTCTTGCTGATGGAAATAAACCGTGCGCACCGTCAAAAAAAGAAGGGCAATGAAAACGGAATTTGTGAAGATTGTGTGTGTGG
>JAOAHH010000163.1 GCA_026415325.1 Thermodesulfobacteriota bacterium
CGTTTTTTTGCAGCAAAATTCTGTCCGGGCATATTGACAGGCACGCTTAACATCGGGTTTTTCGAGGTAATATGGATTTCCGTTAATGCCCAAATCCAAGACAAATTCATCGTTTTTAAAGCCGAACAGAGAAGAACCATACAAATCAACATTTGAAACCTCCATGATGCCCCACTGCAGTACCAAAGGCTCTTTCCTGATAAAATTTTCCCACGTGCTCGGAAAATCACCACACACGGGTTTTTGTGCCTGTGCAAGTGTTTCGTTATAGGTAAGCGACCAATTACAGATTCTCAGTAACCGCTGGCGATCGATCATGGGGGAAATCCTGCATCACGTAGCAAGGAAGTTTTTGTGCAATATCTGGGCCACGACAAAATCCTCTTCCGTATCGATGTCATAAGCCTCGAGCCTGTTCATCTCAAAGAGAATCGGTTTTTTGCCGATACGGCCGCCGGTTTCTCCAAATGAGCTGCGCGTAAAAAGATACAGGTTTGAGTTCTCCTCATAAACAGGGTCAAGGTCTTGGGTGCGCAGCAGCCGGTACGGGTCATGGTTCAGCGGCTTGAATGTTTTATCAAACAGCCGCGTCTGCAGCCGCGTCACTGAAAAGAGTGAATCATGCTCGGCATCCTCGGTAAACAGGGTAATTGCCCGTCGGATCGTGTCCGGCCGCAAGCAGGGGTTGGTGGCATGGGTCTGCAGAAAATAGTGCTGATCGGGGAAGAGCGTCAGGATATGTTCAATCAGCGCGTTGGTGGAAACGAAATCCCCCCGGAGATGCTCAGGCCGCATGGACACAACAACATCAGGGAAAAACCCGCATACCATCTGCGCGATACGGTCGGAATCCGTGTCGAGAACAATCTGCGCAACGCTTTCGACCTGCGCGAGTGTCTGAAAAATCCAGTAAAAAAGCGGCTTGCCGTTGAAGTTGCGGATATTCTTGTCCGGCATCCGTTCAGAATGCGCCTTCATCGGGACAATGGCAAGAAAGGAAACTGCGGGCGAATTTTTAGTCATGGAAAAAACCGATATGGCAGCGGTAGAGCGATATGAAACGGTTGGTATTACCTGCTCAGGCCTGCGCCGCGACTGAACTGTGTGTTGATTCATGAAAACAGGAGCGGCAGGCGGTGCTGAATCGAAACGCAAGACCGCTCCATCCCGCAGCAATGTTGGTCACCGCAACAGGCATGAACGGCTCGGCCATTTTTCTAAGACCCGCGACCGTAAAATGGTTAATATGTACCTCATTGTCGAAAAAAATCGTTCCGTCAAGCTCAGGGTTCTCGAGAAATCTGCTATGGGTAGCAGGGTTGAAAAACGGAACCGAGACAAACACAATACCGTTTTCGTTGATGTTATTCACGGCTTCCTGCAAAAGAAACGATGGCTCATCAAGATGTTCGAGCACATGAATAATGGTAATGATATCGAACTTCTTGTCAAAGAGGCTGCTCCGGTAATAGTCGCAGGTTATCTCAAGGCCGTACCGCTCCCGTGCATACTCAACAGCGTAGCGGTTTGGCTCGACACCGTAACAGGCAAGCCCGTACTGTCCGGCAATGCGCATGAGCGTCCCAATGCCTGCGCCCACGTCAAGCAGCGTAGCCGCGCGCGGATGAAGCGACAGCAAACTTTTGATCAGCGCATGGGAAAACCCTTCATTGCGCTCGGCAACCCGGATATGGAAACCCTTATCTGCCCGCAGCGCTGCATCGTCTTCACGGTAGCCGGACGGATTGTGCAGCGTCAAACACTCATTGCATTGAAAGAGCGCTATATCCTTACCGCTTCGTTGCCCCTTGAGCATCCGGACATGCACAAGTGATTGTGACTTGCATGCAGGGCATGCTATTGCCTTACTGCCTGCAGGCGTGATTGATACGGCTTCCCTGCTCTGAAGGTCTTTAACTGCAAACCCAAGCTGCGAGAAGAAATGTTCGGCCGAGTGTTTCCGGGCGAAGGCTTCGATATTTCGTCTGGCTTTGCGCGCCAGATCATCAAACGTCATGACCGCTTTTTTTACTGCTTCGAGAAAGCTTTCCAAATTATCGGATGTGAAGGTTACGCCTGCACCATAGCGTTGCAACTGATCGGCCATCCATGTTCCTTCGGGGACGATAACAATCTTTCTCCGCAGCAGTGCGTCCACAAGCATGCCTGAGGTATTGACCGGATAATATTTCTTTGAGTAGGGGATAAGAATAATATCGCAGTCGCTCAGAAAGCGGTCGTATGCCTCCCGGGAGAGAAAGTTTTTTTCATGGACAATATTTTTTGTCTGTGCAGTGAATGCTTCGTAGAGCTTGAGCGTCTCTTCATTGCAATGCTTTTTGACATGTTTGATTTTGAAAAACACTTTGTCTCCCCACTCGGATTGCATCATCGCTTCATATGCGCGGAAAACCAGTGGGTAGCCGACCCGTTCATGCGGAAACCCGACATAAGCGAGGATAATCCTGTTGTCGATAGACCTTCTGAAGGGTTCCATTTCGCGGGGAGGATCGAGTACCGGCTGGGCATCAATAATTTCCTGCCTGCCGAGAAATGGTTCATACAGTGCCGCGGAGCGCTCTGATTCGTTGGTAATACAGACAATATTTTTTTTGTTTTCCTGCTCAAACTCCCAGCGGACATACCGGAGGAAATACTCATAATGTATGGCATGCATCCCGTTGCAAAAATCCCTATCAATATGAAACAGATTGCAAAACACCCGTATATCGTTACAGGCAACGCTCCCGAAAACTTTTGCAAACACGGGGAGATGCACCGGGTGGCAGGTGTACATATACACCCGAACCGTATGGTCAGCATACCGTTTCTCGATCTCTTGCTTGATGCGGCTAAGGCCTTGCGCAAAGTCCTGAAGGATCGCTTCCAGATTTTTATTCTCCAACTGGATATATGCCGGATAGTTGAAAAGAGGAATGAGTTGAAGCTCATCGCATACAGATTTCGGCACGTTGTTGCCCACGTAATGAAGCATGGCAATGCCGTTTTCACGGGCATATCGCCGCAGCGGCGCTGCCATCTGGGTGTAGTGTCCGATATCATGGGTAAAGCCGGGGTCAACATAAACAAAAAGCTGCTTGCCGTCGGAATTGCAGAAATTTCTCCTATTTCCCACTGGCTTGCTCAGAAGTTGTTTGTAGAGCGCATGATATGCCGATGCCTGTCGTTCAAGAGAAAACGAAAGCGCTTTCTCGCGGCAGTTCTTTGAAAGTCCGGCTCCGTTGTGGTGTTCCAGTACCCATGCAATTGCATCCGCCAAACCCTGTGTATCACGCGGGGGCACAAGGCAGCCTGTTTTTTTTTCGTCAATCATATCGGGTACACCTCCGACATCAAAGCCGACCACAGGTGTACCGCATGCCATTGCTTCCATAACCGTATTGGGCAAATTGTCCTCAAGCGTCGGCAACACAAACACATCAGCACCGCTGTAGATCATGGCAAGCCTGTGTTCATCATTCACCTCCCCGAAAGCAACCGCAGGATACGGGAGTGTCGCCGTGAGTGGACCGGGCAGCCTTCCGAAATACGCAAGCACGATATCATGCAATCCCTTGGGCTGTGCAAGGATGTCGAGCGCCCGCAGAAGAAATCCGAATCCTTTTCGTTCCTTGTCAATGATGTCGGCGCCGAACAGAACGACTTTGGCTTTTGCATCAATATTCAATGCCGTGCGCACCGTATCCTTCGAATACGGCCTAAAAACATCAAGCGGGAACCCGTTTGGAATGACATGCACCGGGAATCGGCCGAGCAGTGCGCTTTCTTGCGCGCACACGGCAAGCCATCTGCTCGGCGCAACCACGGTTATATCAAGATTTTTATATGCTTCATTTTTCCTGAGCCACCCCTCGCGGGACAGGTCGTCCCCGCTTTCAGAACCAAGTTGCGGACACGCGCCGCAGCTTTTCAGGTATCGCCTGCACTCCCCTGCATAATGGCACCCGCCGGTAAACGGATTCATGTCATGCAGCGTCCAGACAATCTTTTTGCCCTGCAAGACCTGCGCAACGTGGCAATAATCCAGAAGGTCGGCGACCCAGTGCAGATGCACGATATCGGCATGCGCGATGTCCTTGATACCTTCAAGCCGGACGTCGCTTTCCGCAAGCGTGAATATCTCAAGCCCGCGCGGCCGGCGGGGATATCGAGCAGCAAGCACGTCGTTGCGTTTTTTATGGAGCGGCGCGCCTGCCGGATCAATGCCCGGAATGAGATGCACGTTGTTATTCGCGCTTTTCTTTGAGGCAACATGCATGGTTGACCGGATGCCGGCGGCTTCAAGACCAAGGTGCAAACGGTAGGCCGCCTTGCCCGCTCCGCCGCTGTCGGATGTGCTGATTATGGCGATTGTAATTCCGTCAGGCTCCGAGA
>JAOAHH010000007.1 GCA_026415325.1 Thermodesulfobacteriota bacterium
TTTGTAGGTCTTCGTTTCCAGCCATTCAAAAAAACCTTTTACGCCGTAAAAATCACCATCGCCCTCCAGCACCGCCGCACGATGATCAGGCGGAAGCTCACAAAACGGACGGTCGACCGCTATGTGCCGCTTTTTGCAGAAGCGGAGCATGTCTTCATAACATTCCTGATACGATGGCGTTGACCATGGTCTGATAGCATGATCTTTCAGTGAGCGGGACGGTTCTGGAATAACAGCATTAAAATCGACTTCGATGATTCTACCGAATCCCCGACATCGATCGCAGGCACCGAGTGGACTGTTGAAGGAAAAAAGTGCCGGTGTTGGCCGACGGTAATGAATATCGCAGCGTGGGCAATGGAGGGCTCCACTGAATTTTAGAGTTTCACTGCCGGTGTTTTGGATATGAACACTCAAAAGTCCCTTGCCAAATGAGAATGCGGTGGTAAGAGAGTCGATAAGACGCCGCATGTTATCCCGACTGATGACTGTTTTATCGGTAACAACTTCAAGGCTGGTTCCTGCTGCAGATGCAAGCAGTTCAGTTGAAATTTCACTGATGACACCTTCATGATAGATCCTGAAAAAACCTTGTCCGCGCAAACCGTCATATACGGTCGTAGGGGATACGACATTTGCATTCGGAACCGGAATGGGAAAACAGATAATGCATGGTTTGTTGACGTGATCGGCCAATAAGATCCGAGCAATCGTTTCAGGCGTATCTTGTGTCACTGGTCGGCCGCACTGTCGACAATGGAGTACGGCACAACGCGGATAGAGTAGTTTTACATAGTCATTGATTTCTGTTAGGGTGCCAAGGGTTGAACGCGATGTTTTGACGGGGTTTGCCTGACTGATAGCAATCGCTGGGAGGATACCGTCGATGCTATCAACGGCGGGTTTGTCCATTCGATCCATAAACTGACGGGCATACGCAGAGAAGCTTTCGATATAACGGCGCTGACCTTCCGCATAGATTGTATCAAAGGCAAGGCTTGATTTCCCTGATCCGCTGACGCCTGTCACGACCGTAATCGCATGCAAAGGAATAGTAACGTCAATATGTTTCAGGTTATTCTGAGATGCGCCCCTCACAATGATACAATGATCGGAGGTTGAGGTATACGCAGAACCGGTACGATGGAAGGGTCTTCTGACTCTATGCATAATAAATCAGTTTATGGAATAGAATATAGAAATATGTAAGTATACTGTTCATCTTATATTAAGGCAATAAGAATGAACAGGAGGTGATCCGGTTTGCCGTGCGGGCAGAAATATTTACTTGAGGAAGTGCTTGTACATGGGGGAATGTAACCAAAAAAGAGGCTATGCGATGGTATGGAGTCGCAGGAAATCTTCGAGTTGCTCGATTTGGGCATCGGTGAGAAAGGTAAATTTGATACCGCAGCGTTTAGTAATCAATGAAGGCGAGAACACACTGCCTTTTTGTATGGGAATGTCGTACACCTTTGCACAGGGGATATCGGCAAGATAAAACTCGTTTCCTGGAAGGAAAATATCGACGACATCGTAATGTTCCTCTCGATCTTCGATATCCCAGATATGCTCAAACGCAAGACCGCCTTTACTGATATCGCTGATTTTACCGACCAATGTAATACCGCGCCCGAGCGCTGCAAAAGCGTTCTTTTTTGGTATAAATCGCTGATGCGCCCTTACATTGTTTTCCATACGCCGCTGCTCCGCGACTTTTATTTAAATTTCTAACCATTATATTGACATACGGATTAAAACAATGCAAGTTTTTTTTAAAGTTGCAGTTAATTTTTTTTTAATGTTTGCTCTAAATCTTTTTTTAACACAGGATGATATATGATCTTTCGAAATTTATTAATAAACAAAAAAATTATATAATATTTAAACTCTCTATAGTATGGCCTTTTGTGCTAAATTCAATTAATTCTTTATTTTTTTTTGATTTTGTTTGTTCGAGGCGTTCGAAGCGCGGTTCTGATGACCTCATCGATGGTATCGACAAAAACGAATTTCATATCGCTTTTTACCGTGTCCGGTGTTTCATCAAGGTCTTTTTTGTTAAGTTTTGGTAAAATAACAATTTTTATGCCAGCGCGTTTTGCTGCAAGCACTTTTTCCTTAACTCCTCCGATCGGGAGGACTTTTCCGCGAAGCGTGATTTCGCCGGTCATCGCCACATCCGAGCGAACAAGACGATCGGTGAGTAAGGATGTCAGCGCACATGCCATGGTTACACCAGCGGAAGGGCCGTCTTTTGGGATCGCACCGGCAGGAACATGGAGATGGATATCGAATTTTTTGTAAAACAAAGGGTCGATGCCCAACGCCTGTGCATTTGCCCTGACATAGCTGAGTGCAGCCTGTGCGGATTCTTTCATAACGTCGCCGAGCTGACCGGTAATGATGAGACCTTTACTGCCTGGCATTTTCGTTGCTTCGACAAAGAGAATGTCGCCTCCGGCAGGCGTCCATGCAAGTCCGGTAGCAATACCCGGAACCGTAATGCGTTCGGCAATTTCTGAAAAGAATCGAGGTTGGCCGAGGTAGCCGATGAGGTCGTGTTCATCAACGATTTCCGATGTGCTGGTGCCAGTAGCTATTTTCCGGGCAACGCCTCTGCATACCGAGGCGATTTCGCGTTCAAGGTTTCGCACCCCTGCTTCGCGAGTATATTCTCGGATGATTTTTTTGATTGCGGCATCGGTGATCGTTATGTGATCGGGCTTCAGCCCGTGCTCCTCGATTTGTCGCTGCAGCAGGTACGTTTTTGCGATATGCAGTTTTTCGACTTCTGTATAACCCGGCAATTCGAGCACTTCAAGACGATCGCGGAGTGCCGGGGGAATGGTATCGAGTATGTTTGCCGTTGTGATGAAAAAGACGTTAGAGAGGTCAAAGGCGACTTCAAGGTAATGGTCGGAAAATGCATTGTTCTGCTCCGGATCAAGGACTTCGAGCAGCGCCGATGAGGGATCACCGCGGAAATCCATGCCCAATTTGTCGATTTCATCGAGCATGAAAACGGGATTATTGCTCCCCGCTTTTTTAAGACCCTGAATAATGCGACCCGGAAGCGCTCCGACATAGGTCCGGCGATGACCCCGAATTTCAGCTTCGTCGCGCACGCCGCCGAGTGATATACGAACAAATTTTCTGCCCAGCGCTGTGGCAATTGAACGGCCGAGTGACGTCTTGCCGACCCCCGGAGGACCGTAAAAACAGAGAATCGGGCCTTTCATATCTCGCTTCAATTTTCGGACAGCAACATATTCGAGAATACGTTTTTTCACCTTTTCAAGATCGTAGTGATCTCGATCAAGGGTTGCCTCAACCTCTGCGATATCGAGTCGATCTTCGGTTGTAATCGACCACGGCAGGTCGGTAAGCCATTCGATATAGGTGCGCGCAACAGAATATTCTGCTGCTGCGGGTGACATCATGGCGAGCCGATCTACTTCGCGAAGTGCAGCTTTTTCAGCTTCTTCAGACATGTGGGCATCGGCAATTTTTTTTCTGAGGTTTTCAAGCTCGATCTGCTGATCGTCTTTATCACCAAGTTCGGCTTGTATTTTTTTGAGCTGCTCACGAAGAAAGTGTTCGCGCTGCCGTTCGGAAAATTCCTTTGCAATTTCGGACTGAATTTTGTTACTCAGCTCAGCCTTATGGATTTCAGTTTGCACGATGGCAAGAGCCTTTTTGAAACGTTCACGGATGCGGCGCTCCTCGAGAATCTCCTGCTGTTTGATTACATCAGGGGTGCTGTTGGCAACCACAAAATCGATGACGCGGACATAGTCGTTCAGGTTCATGACAACGATCTTGAGTTGATCGGGCAATTGGGGCGAAACATCGACGAGACGGATAAACTGGTTCCGGAGTGTGGTAAGGAGGGCATCGAATTCATCAGAACGCTCAGCGGTTTCATCGATCTGGACGATGTCTGCGATGAAGTACGGTTCGGTTTGGACAAAACCGGTAATCTGAATCCGCGATAATCCCTGGCAGATGAAACTCACCTCGCCGTCGGCAATGTTCATAAGCTTGATGATCCGGGCAGCGGTGCCAACCCTACAGAGATCATCTGCAGTTGGCGTTTCGGTTTTGTCCGTACGGATAAGCGACAACCCCAAAAACCTGTCCTTAACCGCTGCTTCATTGATCATGCGGGCGTAGACTTCATTTTTAACTGCAATCGGGCCGACCGCATTCGGAAATACCACAAAGTTGCTCAACGGCAGTATGGGAAGCGGTGTCGGAATGTGGATTTTTTCGTTTTTTCCATTTTGTTGAGCGACCGGATCAGCCATCTCTTGCGGTGCTGTTTCTGCGTCGATATCTGTCATGTCACTATCTCCCAAAATTATTCGATGTCGATCTTTTTGCTCTGCTGCCGCGGTAGATGGATATAGAGAAAACCGTTTTCGTAACTTGCATCAATGCGGTGCTCATCGATGTAATCGGGTATGCGGAAACGTTTTTCAAACGGACCGAAATCAATTTCAAGCCGGTGGACGGCTTTTGTTCCGGGCAGTTTCGGTTCTTTGCGGAAACCGGATACGGTAATAATGTTGTTTTCCAGCACGATGCTGATTTCATTACGGGTAATGCCCGCAATATCCATGATGATAACGATTCCATCGCTGATTTCATAAATATCGGTGTCAGGTGACCATTTGCCGCGCGTGTAGAAACGCAACGATGGTTGATGCTGATCACCTTCAGCGGGTGTATGCGGAGAAAAGGTTCCGATAGGCATCCAGTGGCGGCGCGTTGGGCTCATACGGCCTCCTTTTGCTATGGTTGAACAACCTGTTACCCCAACTGGGGCGGCAAAAAACAGATAATGTCACATTGCTCATTTGATTCAATATTGATACAATAAAAGGCATTGAGACCTCTGTCAAGGGGATTAGAGAAGGAGCAATGGGAGCAGATGACTGTACGACATGAATTATCGGAACAGGAACTCCAAGAACACGGACGGGAACTTGCCGATATTCCCGTTTCCGCATTGATGACGCCAAACCCGGCAACAATTCGCGAACATACGAGCATTAGGAATGCAGTACAGCTGGTGATCGAAAAACGGGTAGCTGGGCTTCCGGTCGTTGATGAGAAGGGTCGCCTTGTCGGGGTAGTATCAGAAAATGATCTATTGCTGCTTGCGGCATCAGGCAGAATGTCACGAGCACTTCAATTTACCCGAGCTCCTGATACGCTGACACCCGACACAACGTTAAAACAGGCATTGATCAAAATGATTCGACTGAAGCGGAAATGGTTTCCGGTTGTTGATGCTGACGGGAAGGTCATCGGCGTTCTTGCCCGTGCCGATATTTTAAGCGTTCTTCTTGAAAAAGAGCGCTAACAGCACACGACTTATCGTCCATTATCGCATTTAACGAGGATTGGCAGTCATGTATTGCGTTATCATGGCAGGAGGAAAGGGGACGCGCTTTTGGCCGCGCAGCAGGGTGGCATTGCCAAAACAGCTTCTGAATATTGTCGGTGAGCAGACCATGTTGCAGGAGACCATTATGCGGATATTGCCGTGCTGTTCGCCAGAGAACATCCTGATTATAACCAATGTACACCAGGAGGCTTTGGTGCGGGAGCAGGCTCGGAACATTCCGCCTGAGAATATCATCGCAGAACCGGTGGGACGGAATACCGCGCCGTGCATTTGCCTTGCAGCGGCACTTATTCGTGCCCGATGCAACGATGCGGTCATGGCGGTTATGCCTGCAGATCATTTTATTCAGGATGCCGAGGGATTTCGTGCATGTCTTATTCGAGCTGCAGCAGCGGCAAAAGCGCATGACGTTCTGATCACTATTGGTATTACTCCTACAGCACCTGAGACCGGTTATGGATATATTCAACAAGCATCAGACACGCTCCCATGCTTTGATGACGTGGTCAGAGTAGAACGTTTCCATGAAAAACCAGATCGTGCAACAGCAATGGCATTCCTTCGGCAAGGCAATGTATTCTGGAATAGCGGGACGTTCGTTTGGAAGGCATCAGTTATTCTGGAGGAGCTTTGCACACATCTTCCCGATGTGTACCGAACTATAGCGCCGCTCCAACACGAGGTGTCAGCTCATTCTCTTCCCTCTTTCCTTTCCGATGTCTATCCACAGGTCCCAGCCATTTCAATCGATTACGGTGTGATGGAAAAGACGAGTCGGGCATATGTTATTAAGGGCAGCTTTGGTTGGAGTGATGTCGGCAGCTGGTCGGCGATCTACGATATTACCAAAAAAGACGAACATGGAAACGTAACCCGTGGTGATGTCGTAACCTTTGACGCATCACGAAGCCTTGTTTTTGCATATTCACGACTGGTCGCCGTCTCAGGGATCAACGACGTGATTGTTGTTGAAACCGATGATGCTGTGCTTGTGTGCAGCAGAGACAAGGCGCAGGACATACGGTCTATCGTGGAAGCACTCGAGCGGGCTGGAAAGAGAGCATATCTGTAAGCATCGAACGTTACGCCTTCAGATCGATGATCATTCCATCCAATGTTTCAAGATTTTTGATAATGTCAGTGAACTCCTGCTGGGTGATATTTTTTCTGATTATGGTTGCAGTGCCGCCGCCTTGATCGATCATTATAATATCGATAATCACTTTCTCCTGTTCGCGGCGGACGTTAAAGCGAAACGGGGATTTTTTCTCGGCAAGGAGCGCATGTGCACGTTCTATTGATGTCAGAATCTCTTGTACGTATCCTTCCGCCGTCTCAGCTCCTTTGCGTTGTCGTTTCTTTTCGTGTTCCTGCCGCTGTCGTCCTTGATCCTTGAAGGAAGAACTTTCGTCAACTCTCCGGATGTTAATATCAAACGTATCGCCCATAAAAAAGCCCATTGTTTTATCAGGGTGCGGGAGAACGCACCGATTTTCTATGTAGTATTACATGTTTTTTGTGAAAATCAACTGGCTTGAGGCAAACACACACCATCGGTGTCAGGTATTTGAAGCGTGATGAAAGACGCGTCTATGTAATGAACCTATTATCAGCCACTCTCTTTATTGACACAGTGTCATGACAAATTAAGGGTTGCAATGTAAAGGATCTTATCGTATATGAATGCTGGAATAACACAGCGCACTTTAGTGGGGAAAGGTGATGTATGGGTAAGATTAGCCGACAGCAGTCAGCAAAGCGTAAACGGAGAAAAAGAAAAGTAAAACGGATCGGGCGAGGCAAACGTCGCTAGTGAGGAGCGGATGTGGAGCCCGGGGAAGAACTCCTTTTGCATGTATGTTGCGCACCCTGTGCAACATATGTGATCGATGTTCTATCCGAGCAGTATTCCGTTACGATTTTTTTCTACAACCCCAATATCTACCCTGACAAGGAATATCAACGTCGCTTGGGCGAGGTGCGACGGTATGCTGCATTGCATGACGTCCCACTGATCGTGGCAGAACCCGATGTCGCTGCATGGTATGAGCGCGTCCGCGGTCATGAACAGGAGTCTGAAGGCGGAAAACGATGCGAACTGTGTTTTGCAATCCGATTGGATAGGACGGCTGCTGCTGCGGTTGATCGCGGTATAAGGGTATTCACAACAACGCTGAGCGTCAGTCCGTATAAGGATTTCCGCCTTATCGAGCGCGTTGGATTAAATGCTGCACATGATTACGGTATTTCTTTTTTAGCCCGCGATTTCAAAAAGAATGACGGATACAGAAAGAGCTGTGCATTAAGTAAAGAGTACGGATTGTACCGCCAGCATTATTGTGGCTGCAGGTATAGCATGAAGGATACCGAGCATGGCAAAAAAACCTGAGCAAATGGCGTTTGATTTTATAGACATCCCGTCGCGTTCTGAAAAGCCACGGTCAAAAGGACTCGTCATGGTCCTTGATAAGGGTATGGGTATTGAACAGGGACTGTCGCTGATGCCGGCAGCGGCGTATATCGATATCATAAAACTCGGCTGGGGAACAGCGCGACTTTTTAGCGAAGCATTCATCCGGGAGAAGATTACGCTGTTCAAGCGACATGGTATCATCGTAAGCAACGGAGGCACCTTTCTCGAGATCGCCTACCAGCAAAACAAGATCGATCTGTTTTTTGAATATTGCCATCATATCGGGATTGAGGCGGTTGAAGTATCGAACGGCATTATCGACATATCACGCCAGATCAAAGCGGCAATCATCCGAAGAGCTGCTTCGCAGGGGTTTTTTGTTATGTCAGAAGTTGGGAAAAAAGATCCGGCACGGGATCATCAACTTTCACTACAAGAAAGAGTCACCGAAGCTAAAAGCGATCTTGATGCCGGCGCGCAATTTATCATTATTGAAGCACGTGAAGGCGGGCGGAGCCTTGGCGTCTATGACGATACTGGGGCGCTCAAACAGGAAATGGCACGGTTTCTCGCTGAGAAGATCGGGATTGATAAGATTATGTTTGAGGCACCCGACAAGAGCCAGCAAACACAGCTCATGATGCTGTTCGGTCGCGATGTCAATCTCGGTAACATCAGGCCCGATGATGTGATACCGCTCGAAACACTCAGGCGAGGCATACGAGGTGATACCTTCGGGAAACTGCAAGATCGGCATCGGTAGTGTTGCCATTGCGCCTGATGATGCCATTGTTGTAATAGACGAGCTCAGGGCATCCAGTACTGTTGTTACCGCCTGTGGACTCGGTGTTACCGAGATCGAACCCCTGCGTGATGACGACCGTGCCTTTTATTTACAGCAGAACGGTGTTGTGATTGCAGGAGAGTCAGGATGCCTTAAAATTGAAGGATATGATATCGGAAATTCACCGGTTGAACTTGCCGCCTTCGTGAGCGACCACCCGTTTTCAAAACTTGCCCTAAAAACCACAAACCTTGTACCGCTGCTGCTGCGCATACCCCATGCGATCATATGCTCAAGCCTTAACCTCCAGGCTGTTGCACAGCGCATTAGAGGTCGAACAGTGTCTATTATCGCTGCTGGCGGCACCCACGGCGCTGCCGAGGATTGTGCCGTGGCGCTTGGCCTCGCAGCATTGCTCAACGGAACCGAATTTCCCGCTGATGCAGTCTTGTCCTGTGTTCGGGAATCGGCTGCCGCACGATTTCTCTGCTCTCAAGGTTTTGGCGACGATGTAGCATTCATCGCTCGGCTGAATCTGTTCGATGTTGTACCGTATTTTGACGGCAGAGTAATCATCCCAACCTGAACAAAGGATTGCGGCTGCCGTTCAGAAAAGTAGAACATCACTGCTGCCTTTGATGAATAACGATCACAAAAAACATAACAACGTCTCCCCCGATTTCCTTATTGTCGAAAGCATGAAGCGTGCTGGTGTCGATATTATCTGTAGTGTGCCATGCAATTTGCTTGCCGGAATACTTGCAGAAATCGATCGACGTGGTTTTACGCATATTCGGGTATGCCGCGAGGAAGAGGGAGTTGGCATTGCAGCAGGCGCAGCGCTTGCCGGTAAACGATCGCTGCTGCTTATGCAGAATTCAGGGCTCGGCAATTCACTTAATGCTCTTGTGTCGCTTACCGCTCTGTACCGGTTGCCCTTATTTCTCCTCATGAGCCGCCGCGGCGGTAGCGGTGAACAGATAAGCGCACAGATGCCTATGGGGTGTGCAGCGCCGCGACTGCTACGAACGCTTGGGATTGAGTATTGCGATATCCGTGAAAGGAACGATATCCGACTGCTTGCAAGAACGATCCGCGCTGCGTATGCACGCAGGAGTATACAAGCGGCTTTTCTATGGCGAGAGCTGTGGCAATGAAACGCATTGACGTCATACGGACGATCGTTGCTTATGCAGAGATGGACGATTTGATCATATCAAATCTAGGATTTCCTTCGCGGGAACTGTATGCGGTCGCCGATCGTCCAGGAAATTTTTATATGTTGGGTTCTATGGGCCTTGCATCATCGATCGGTTTGGGATGTGCTATGGGGACGAAGCGGAAAGTGTATGTGCTGGATGGCGATGGATCGGTGTTAATGAACGCTGGAAGCCTCGCTACGATCGCACAGTATGCTTCCAATAATCTATGCCTTGTCATTATCGACAACAAGGTATACGGAAGCACGGGCAATCAACCGACCCATACGGCAGGGAATACTGACCTTGTTGCATTGGCACGGGCTGCCGGGAATCGCAATGTTACAAGAGTACGCCATGCAGCTGGCCTACGGGCGGCTCTCCAACGGTTTGACGGCAAACAATCGATTATTGTTGTTGATACTGAACCGGGCAATGCTTCGGTTGGGATTATACCGATCAGACCTGAAGATATCGCTCAACGATTCATGCGTTTTCTCCGGAATACGGCCACATGAAAGAAGCATGGATTACGGTATCTAGAGGTGGCGGCTCGGAACAATGTGCTCTCTCTCGATGCAATGTACTTCATTTCATACCATGGTCGAGTAAACGCCGAGTGACAGAATATGAAATATGTTTTTGGCCCTGTGCCTTCACGACGGCTTGGATACTCGCTGGGAATTGATGTTATTCCATTCAAGACCTGTACGCTTGATTGCGTTTATTGCCAGCTTGGCCCGACAACCGTTCGCACACTTGAACGGAGGCAGTGGGTCCCTGAAAATGACATTATTGAAGAAATCAAAGACACACTTGCACGGCATACCGGCATTGATTACCTGACCTTTTCAGGTTCAGGCGAGCCAACCCTTCATGCAGGGATTGGGCGGATCATCCGGGAGATACAAGCAATCTGCGCGATCCCGATTGCCGTCATCACCAACGGTACACTGCTGTTCGAGCAAGAAGTGCGCGAAGGACTCATGTCTGCTGACCTTGTTATCCCATCGGTGGATTGTGTGAGCACCAAAATTTTTCAGCGACTCAACCGGCCCCATCCGGATCTTCGCATGGAAAACATTTTGCGTGGTCTTGAAACGTTCAGCCATGATTACAGCGGTGCTCTCTGGGTTGAAATCATGATCGCGCGGGGGTTCAATGACACGGCTGAGGAGCTTGAGTGCATCGCAAAAAAACTTGAACGGGTGCGCATCGATAAAATTCAGATCAATACGGTTACCCGTCCTCCTTCAGACACCCAGATCGAGCCCGCATCCCGTGAGGAACTGGAGCTCGCCAGAGATATCCTTGGAGAACGCGCTGAAATCATCGGGGATTTTACCAAGGAGAAAATACTGTTTGAAGAGACCGATATCCGGCAACGCATACTCCATTTGTTGCAGCGGCATCCCGATTCAGCACGTCGCATCAGTGCAGCACTCGGTATCAGTATGTCCATTGTCGAATTGCATTTGCGGCGTCTTGCCGATGAAGGGAAGTTACAACGTATTGAACATGCAGGCGAACAGTTCTACCGCCCGGCTAACACCGTCGGCGGAGGACGGCAATGATCAACGAGCGTATTACTGCGGATACCTGAACAAACAGCAATGATGCTGCTGTGCATAGCAACCTGAACTGCGCAGGGTTCCTGTATACTTGCGAGCATTATTGCGGAAGGTAGAAGAGAGGATTTCTGGTTTCGTTGTTTTTACGTATCTGAAAGTGAAGTGAGGGCTGAGCGGCTTCAGGTGAACGTGCAACCTCGGCTATTATCTGTCCTTTTTTGACCTCCTGACCCTGCGTGACCAAAATTTTTCCGATCATAGCATAGACGGTTGCAAATCCATCGTTGTGATTGATAATGATGGTGGAACCATAGCCTTTGAGAAAATCAGCAAACGCGACTTTTCCTGCTGCAGCTGCATAGACCGGAGATCCAGGCGCAACAAGAATGGTGATGCCGTCATGCTTTTGGTTGTCGATGATACCGTAGCCTCGGAGGATTTTACCGCGCACCGGCCATTGAAACAACCCATGCTGGAGCACAATGGGGGGTTCTTGCTCCTTCTGCTTCGGGGAATCCTTTTGCAGGGACATAATTTTTTTTACTCGGGATGCGCCCGGAATAAAAATACGGTCACCGACGTTGATCTTTGAAGGGTCTTGAATATTATTTAACTCCGCCACATCCTGCATGTTGACACCGTATGCATTACAGATGCGCCACAGAGTCTCTCCTCGTTGGACCGTATGATATACCCCGCGAGGAGCTTTTTTTTCAGGCATCGGTAGCAACCGAAGCGGAGCACAGGCAACAAGGGACAACAGGAAAAAAGTACAGGCAATAGAACAACCGGTTGTGCAGAAATATCGGGCAGCCAATTAGATAACCTTGCTCATAACCTTAAAAAGTTTTTCAAGAGCGTCGGCAGGGCCGGATGCCTGTATGATGTCGGGGGTAAGATTCCAGGTGTTTAGACCGACAACCGGCTTGCCGAGTTTGAGGGCAATGGCAATTTCGGAAAGCGTCCCATAGGCACCTTCTATGGCAATAACACCATCAGCTGCCCGAACAACAAGAACATTGCGGGCATGGCTCATCCCCGTCGGCAATGCGATATCGATGTAAGGATTGGCCTCCGCTTTTGAGACCCCAGGGAGGATGCCAACGGTCAAGCCGCCAGCATCCTTTGCTCCCCGCGCAGCATGTTCCATGACGCCGCCGAGGCCCCCACAGACAAGCACCGCATTTCTGCTGCCGATCAGCCTTCCAGTTTCATAGGCAAGCTGCGCTGCCCGTTCGGAACAGTCACCAGCACCGATCACCGCTATATGGACCATAGCATGTATTCCCTTTTGGAACTCAATGTCAGATGTTCCATGTTTTTAATACGTCAATAAATCTATAATCAGTCCAATCAATCTTAATCGGCGTAATGGAAGCGGTTTGTTTGCGCAACACTGCATCAGCATCAGAGTCCGGGATAAGATGAAATTGCGTGCCATCACCGCCGATCCAGTAATAGGTCTCACCGCGGGGATTGACGCGCTGTTCGAGCGTTTCTTGATAGCGGCTTTTTCCCTGTTTGGTAATGCAGAACGATGTAATTTCCCGACCGTCGGTATCTGGAAGGTTGATGTTGAGAAAGATGCCTGGTGGCATACCGTTTGCCAGTATGGCACGTACCACACGGAGTGTAAATCGAGCAGCAGGCGGGAATAAAAACCTATGCTTACCGTACAGCGAAACAGCACAGGCGAAAACCCCCCAAAGGGTTGCTTCAAACGCCGCAGCAACCGTGCCAGAATAGGGGATGTCATCACCCATATTTGCCCCTTTGTTGATGCCCGATACAACGACGGCAGGCTTTTCAGGGAGCAGGCCGTTGAGGGCAAGATGCACACAATCCGACGGTGTTCCGTCAACCATGAATCTTCGTTCCGAAAGCTGCACCACCCGAAGCGGTCTATGGAGAGTAATTGAACGACCGACGGCATTTTGGGGCTGCTGCGGTGCTACAGTCCATACATCGCCGAGTTCCTGGAAGGTTTCTTCAAGACAGTGAAGCCCTTCGGAATGAATACCGTCGTCGTTTGAGAGAAGAATAATCATGACGGATACACGTGATCATCATGATACCAAGGACTGCCGCCAGCTCAAGTGAAAATACACAAAAAGAGGCACTACTGTCAATGAAAACAGATTTTAAACGTTTATTACGCGCTATATGACCGCAAGGCTGGCTTGTTCATTACCCGAGCATCAGTATCCATAGAAGAAAGGGCGATGCACAGGATACTATTTTTTGTTGACTTTTTAAGGAGTAATCTTTTATATGGTATGACTATTCCTTTTGATTTTCGTGCAACGTATATGAGCGGTGCACCAGTGCCTGAACGCCAAATCCTTTTGCTAAGGGAAGGAAGAAGAGCATGAAGAAGAACGAACCAAAGCAGATACGTAATATCGCAATTGTCGGTCACGGAAAATCGGGAAAGACATCGCTCGGAGAGGCACTCCTGTTTAGCGGTAAGGCCACTGACCGGTTGTGCAAAGTCGATAACGCCGAATCGGTACTCGATTTTGAACCTGAAGAAAAAGATCGCCGCATGACTATTACCAGCGGACTCCATCATGTGACATGGAAAAAGCATGTCATTAATATCGTCGATACGCCCGGTGATGCAAATTTTGTCTACGAAACTTTCAATAGTCTGCAAATTGTTGACGCTGCTGTGCTGGTTGTCGATGCTGCATCAGGCGTCCAGCTTGTGACAGAAAAGGCATGGCAGCGTATTCGGGAATTCAAACTGCCTGCTGTTATCTTTGTCAACAAACTTGATCGAGAGCATACGGATTTTTTCACGGCAGTTGGTAATATCAAAGATGCTCTTAAAATAAACATTGTACCGGTGCAGGTGCCGATCGGCGGTCAATCGGCATTCAAAGGTTATGTTGATCTGATAAAAATGAAAGGGTATCAGTATGCGACTGATGATACGGGAACAGTGACCGAATGCGATATTCCTGCAGACATGCAGGATGTGGTTGCCGAATATCGGCAGAAACTTGTCGAGGATGTTGCCGAATCAAATGAAAACCTTATGGAAAAGTACCTTGACGGCCAGGACATTTCCGATGAAGAGCTTTCCGGGGCAATTAAAGAGGGTGTTGTTTCCGGTGCGCTGACATGTGTCATGTGCGGTTCCGCAATTAAAAATTTCGGTGCACGGCAGCTTATGGATTTTGTGGTGCAGTTTTTCCCATCACCGCTGGAACGCCCGGTAGTCAATGCTGTTAACATCCAGAGCGGGGAGCCCGTTCAGGTACCACTTACTGAAGACGGCCCGTTGTTTGCGTACGTGTTCAAAACAATTGCCGATCCGTATGCGGGGAAATTGACGCTGTTCCGGGTTTTTGCAGGATCGCTTGCTGGTGATGGGACGGTGTATAATGTCAAAAAGAAAGTGAAGGAGAAGATTGGTTCAATACTTCAAGTCGAGGGTAAGGCACAAAAACCGATCGACGTGGCGGTTACCGGCGATATTGTCGCATTGGCAAAACTACGCGAAACCACAACCGGGGATACCTTCGGGCCGGAGAACAGCGATGTTGTTTTTAAGGGTATCGATCCCCCCAAACCCGTTGCCTCATATGCAGTGATTCCGAAAAGCCGTGGTGATGAGGATAAAATGGCAGGGGCATTTGCCCGACTGATTGAAGAAGACCCCACGTTGCAGCTCAAACGGGACGAACAGACCAACGAATTCATCCTTTCTGGTGTCGGGCAGAGCCATCTTGATGTAACGGTCGCCAAACTTAAACGCAAATTTGGCGTTGAAATCGAAATGCAACTGCCGAAAATACCATACCGTGAAACGATCAAGGGCAGAACGAAAGTGCAGGGCAAGCATAAAAAACAGACCGGTGGCCGCGGTCAGTATGCCGATACCTGGATTGAGATCGAACCGCTGCCGCGAGGTGGCGGCTTTGAGTTTGTCGATAAGATTGTTGGCGGTGCAATTCCGCGCAATTACATTCCCGCCGTGGAGAAGGGTATCGTAAACCAGATGAAGAAAGGCATCCTCGCCGGCTATCCTATTGTTGATGTACGTGTAACGCTATACGACGGTGGTTATCATGAAGTCGATTCATCGGATATGGCCTTCCAAATCGCGGGTTCCAAGGGATTTAAAAAGGGTTTTATGGAATGCAATCCGGTGCTGCTTGAGCCGATTATGAATGTCGAGATCATTGTTCCCGAGGAGATGACCGGCGATATTATGGGGGATATCAACGGACGGCGGGGCAGGGTCCTCGGCATGGAGCAAACGATCGGCGGACAGCTTATCAAGGCCCATGTGCCGCTTGCCGAAATGCAGCGGTACTCTGCTGAGTTGACGGCGCTCACGAGCGGTCGCGGCATGTTTACAATGGAATTCGACCATTACGAAGAGGTGCCTGCACACCTTGCACAGAAAGTCATTGCAGCATCAAAGGTCGGCGCCGAGGAAGAAGAGGAGGAATAACCGTCCTTTTCAGGGTAACGTTTTTCCATATTAATATGCAGCATGAGGAATTTCCTCACGAACTGATTGCTGATGATACACAGGCGGGTGCTCCGGAAGAGATTGCACAATCGCTCTACGGACGTATCCTCGCCATGAGCGTACCGGAAAAGATCAAACTCGCGATGATCGGAAACCGTGAGGCACGGGCGCTCTTGATCCGGGATGCCAATAGGGTTGTTGCGGAGGCTGTGCTCACTAGCCCACGGCTCACCCTTGATGAGGTTGCAAGCTATGCCGCCAACCGAAATCTTGCATCAGACATTATCCGCGCCATTGCAGAACGCAAAGAATTTCTTAAGCATTATCCTATCAGACTTGCGCTCGTGCATAATCCGAAAACGCCAGTACCACAGGCACTCCAGCTTCTTGAAACGCTTCGGGAGCATGATATAAAGGCTGTCGCAAAAAACAGAAATATTCCATCCGCTGTGAGTCAGGCTGCAGCTCGAGCA
>JAOAHH010000043.1 GCA_026415325.1 Thermodesulfobacteriota bacterium
TGCTTTTTTGTCGTCGGCTTTTTCTGCAATTGTATTATAGATGTCAACAACGTTTGCATAATCGCCATTTGCACGAAAAGCATCTGCAAGCAGCAGCATGGTGCCGCGCCATACCGGATGTGGGGTATAATGTTCTAAAAGAATAGTTTTGGCCTGCGAAAGATCCCCCTTCAAAATTTCAAGCTCTGCAACGAGACAATAGAAGCGATGATCCTCACTGCCTTTATTTATAATTGTCCTTAATTCATTTTGTATTTTCCCGATCAACGCATCACTACGGCTTTTTATATGTGCATAATAGTATAAAAAATTTAGCTCAGAATCATTCGGGTTGTTAGCTAATAAAAATTGTATTTGTTTAATGGCAGATTCATATCGTTCTGCCTTGAATAAAGCATCAATCAATATCATCCGAAGCTGCTTGTCATCAGGTTTCTGCGTAACAGCTTTTCTAATCCATTCCAATGAGTTTTTATATGAGCCCGTTTGATAATAAATCATTCCTTTTAATGTCAGTGCATCAAGAAACGTAGGATCAAATGTCAGGGCGTAGTCGCATGTTTCCATTGCCTTGCTGTAATTACCCTCATCATAATATTTTTTTGCTTGATTAAAATATTGCTGTGCCCTCAGCGTGGCGATTTGCTCACATGCGGTTACCAAGAACAAAAGACAGTATAGCAAATAGGAAATGTTGCGGAATGTGGTCCGAGCGATCATGATTTGCTTTCTGAAATTATTGGCATGTTTAGTTTTGTTGCAAATATTTTATCTTTATACCTTATTTTCTTAGATTTTAAAAGATACTCAATACACAAAAGAATATGCCGCGATTGAGCAGATGATTTTGATGAAATTTAAGGGTATTGCTATTGCAATTTATAAGTCAGTATGATAATTAAATAATGACCACGGTCATTCATTATGAACTTTGCATTTATACGAGGGAAGGAGTGTTGCCATGAATGCGATTGAGATGTTTCGGCAAAAGTTCGCAATCTACAAAAAAGTATCCGATGAGTCAGGCGAGCAAAAAGCATGGGATGTTTTGTTTGACGGTTATCCTGAGCGTCAGCGGAAGAATATGGGCAGGTTTCTCGAAAAGCACGGAACGCTTGCTGAGGCATTTAGCGAAGCAGTGCCGCTGTATAAACAGATCGGAATGGATATGCAGGTTGTTGACATTTCTAATCGTGGTAAAGACGCAGTGCTCGAAATCCAGCGGACATGTCCATGTCTCGTCAACCATATTCATGAGGAATTTGGATTTGCAAAACCATGCCGGGTTATCTGTGAAATGGATATCGCTGCTACCGAAGCAGCATTCCCCGGGATAAAGGGCAGCATTCTTGCTCGACAGGCTAACGGTGATTGCGTTTGCATGTTTAAATATGAACGGGACAAAAATTAGGAGAAAGATTTTTCTCAGAGTGCTTCTGATATATCGGCACGATAGAGCATTTTGTGGCACTTGTTAATATAAAAGTATATCTATAGCAAGAGGCACGAGCTGCGCTGCAACCTAAAAGAAAATTTTATTTTTTTTATAAAACCGTCGTATAGTATCCACAACATATTCAATCTGCTTTTGCGTAAGCTCTGGGAAAACCGGCAGTGCAAGAGTTTCACGGGCTGCACACTCAGAGTGGGGGAAGTCTCCCGCCTTATATCCAAGATACTTGAAGCAATATTGCAAATGCAATGGTAGAGGATAATACACGGCAGTACCGATACCCCTCTCAAGAAGATACTGTTTAAGCTTATCTCTATCGCGCGCCCTCACGACATACTGGTTATAAACATGAAATGATCCTGTCCTCTCTCGTGGTGGGGTAATAAACTCCGTGAGCCCTTCCTGGTCAAACAAATACGTATACTGTGCGGCATTATTGCGGCGACGTTCTGTCCATTCTTCAAGATAAGGTAGTTTAACTTGAAGAATCAACGCCTGTAATGCATCGAGGCGCCCGTTGATGCCGATAAAGTTGTGATAATAGCCTTCGGTCTGTCCGTGCACTCTAAGACATCTGAGCTTTTGTGCCATGTCAGCATCAGGTGTGGTTATCATACCGCCATCACCAAAACACCCTAAGTTTTTTGATGGAAAGAACGAGAGACATCCAAACTCACCAAATGAGCATGCTTTCCGAAGTTTGTCATCCATCACATAGCCAGCTCCGAGTGCCTGAGCCGCATCCTCGATAACGGGAATATTATATTGCCGGCTGCATGCAAGGATTGGTTTCATGTCAGCGCATTGACCGTATAAATGTACGGGGATGATCGCCTTAATTTTAATGCGCTCCTTCGGTGTGTAGGCATCAAGCAATAACGCAAGCTGCACAGCATCTATTGTATAGGTATCAGGTTCAATGTCGACAAACACCGGAGTGGCTCCCAGCCGTGCTATTGCGCCTACTGTTGCAAAGAACGTGTATGGGGTTGTAATGACTTTGTCGCCCGGTCCTACACCAAGTGCCATAAGCGAAAGCAGCAATGCGTCAGTGCCGGAGGTAACCCCAATAGCAAAAGGAACACCGCAATATTCTGCGATCGCATGCTCCAGGGCTTCAACTTGGGGGCCTAAGATAAACTGCTGTTGCGCTAAAAACTCATGCATACGGGGTAGGAGGGTGCCCTTAAAACGTTCGTACTGAAGCCGAAGGTCAAGCAGCGGGACGTGCATGAAGACTGTCTCCTGAAAGTTTTTGGCATGTGATGCTACGAGTGCATCAGTATCGGTATATTACTGTAGATATAAAAACGTTACGCTCGTGACAAGCGTTTTCTGCGCAGACAGCAGATAATGATTTTATACGGAAAGGCACAGAAGACGGAAAATTTTATGGTGTGCCTGCTTTTAGTTCGTCATATTTTTTTTTGCCGAGCTTGGCTGCCTCGGAGTTCGGAAAGTTTTGCATGAGGGTTTCAAGAAGAATCTGCGCGGTTAGGGGATCCTGAATCTCGCAAAAAGCGAGAGCCTGGAGATAATATGCATCAGCGGTTTTTGATCCTTTGGGGAATTTTTTTATTACATCGTCACAGGCAGCAATTGCATCTTCAAACTTTTTTTCTTTATAATAACACTGTGCGATCCAATAGAGTGCGCTATCGGTTTTGTTACTTGATGGGTAGCGCTGCATAAACTCCTGAAATTTTTTACGTGCTGCCACATATTCTCGGTTTGTATACAGTGCGTATGCCTGATCGAATAGCTCCTTTTCACTCGCCACCGGAGTAGATGCCGGCGTCGAGGATATTTGATCGCTGGGAGTGACTGTGACATCTTGGCCTTCAGTTTTTTGCAGCTGCTCCTGCTGCTCAAGTCGTGCCGGTTCTTTTGCAGCTGCGGCGGTTATTTCTGCAATGAGCTTTTCATTCCGCCGTGTTGATTCTTCAATCCGCGCTTTTAGGGATTCAATCTCGATATTGAGCCGGTCGGTATCGTTATGATATTCAGTTTGCAAACGGCGGAGAGACCGTTCGAGTTCCTGGGTTTTTTGCTGCAGCAGACGGATCGCATCACCCTGTTTATCAATATCACGCTGTAGCATCGGAGCACAAGAACAGCAGAACACAGCGATAGAGAGAGTAACAAGTCTTTGATATGCTTTCATGCAATGTTTTTTAATATGCTAATATGCGCATTGTTGACGATGCAAAGCCAAAGGTTTCTCGGACTGTCCGAGAAACCTTTGGCTTTGGTTGATGATTACTGATTATTTGCGCGCAAGCAAGAAATGATCACGACGGTTTTTCGACCAGCAGGACTCATTATGCTCAGTGCACTGCGGTTTTTCCTCACCATAGCTGATGGTTGAGATCCGCTTTTCCGCAATCCCAAGACCGATTAGGTATGTTTTTGCACTGTTGGCACGGCGCTCGCCAAGAGCAAGGTTGTATTCATTGGTACCGCGTTCATCGCAATGGCCTTCGATGAGTACCCGGTAAGATGCATTGTTCTTAAGCCATTCCGCAATACTGTCCAAGGTCTTTTTCGCTTCGGGTTTCAGATTGTAGCGGTCAAAATCGAAGTAGATGTCCTTGAAAATTTTTGCAAGTGCCGGATCAATCTCAGAGGGTTCGACAAATTCTTTAGCATTAAGATCGCTCTCTTCTGGAACGGTCGTTGCAGGAGCTTCTTGTTTTACCTGTTTTTTGGAACACGCAGTACCGCTCACAGCAAGCAAAATTGCGCAACAGAGGATAACGAAAAGTTTTGCATACAGCTTCATAAGTGCTACCTCCTTCCATGTGTTGTATTATGACTTATTTCTTCACTATTGTTACATTGATCCGAACGGCGACCATGCCGGCTCGGATTTATTGCCTCTGCCATAAGTAATCTTTTTTTGTCCGCTTCCATCAGCTCTCATAATGTAGATTTCTTTCTGCCCGCTTCTGTCGGAGCAGAAAGCTAGGAATCGTCCATCCGGAGACCATGTTGGATCTTCATTGTTGCCCTCCCTGCTTATTTGCTGATGGATCTGACCATCAGGTGTTGTGATAAATATTTGATGCCTTCCACCGACCATACCTGAATACGCAATTCTGTCGCCCTTAGGCGACCAGGCAGGATTAGTGTTATACGAGCCATCATAGGTTATTCGTCTCACCCGTCCAGTTGCAACTTCAAGAACATATATTTGCGGGCTTCCGGAACGGTCAGAAACTATTGCCATATGCCGACCATCAGGCGACCATGATGGCGACACCTCGGTGCTCTGATCACTTGTCATACGCTCAAGGCTGCCTGACCTTTCGTGCAGGACGTAGATTTCAGAATTACCATCTTTCAAATTAAGCGTCAAGGCAATTCGCTCTCCATCCGGTGCCCAATCTGGTGTGATATTCACGCCCTTCTTTTTAGAAACCAACCGTGTTGTGCCACGGGCAAGATCCATGATGTAGAGGTTGGGGTTACCGTCTTTGTATGAGGTAAATGCTATCCGCTTTCCATCGGGTGCCCATGCAGGGTTCAGGCACAGGGATCCATAATTTGTTAACTGCTTTGCATTGCCTCCATCGTAGTCTGCAAGAGAAATTTCTTTATCAGTGCCGATCGCTTTAACATATGCGATTTTGGTCTCAAAAATGCCGTCCACACCGGTAAGGCTTCGAAAAACCTCGTTTGCAAACCGATGCGCAATAAGCCGGTAATCCTCACGGCGCCCTTCATATTTTTTCCCGATGAGGAATTTACCCTGTACCGCATCATATGCCCGAAGCTCAAACGAGACTACCCCGCCTTGAATAGAAAAACCACCGGTCACAACCGCCTCGGCGCCAACAATTGCAAGGTCGTCCCATTTAATGCGGTCACTTGTTAATCCTTCAAGCGTTGAACTGTTCAGAGCGGTTTCGTCGATAATTTTAAAAAAACCAGAAAAATCCAAATCATCCGCAATGATTTGCGGTGTTTTTGATGCAAGATTTTCCCGGTCAAGTTCACCACCGGTATTTTTGAATGTTGGAATAAGAATCGGAAGCCGGCGTGACGAAGGTGATGAAATGTCGATATATACTTTTGCCTGACATACGGCAGACACTAATAGGCCGTTAATTACCAGTAAAAACAGTATTTTTTTCATGTCGACGTCGCATGAGATGCGCAAAAGAAAATTTTTATTAAATATAAATCCGTCAAAGAAAAAATCAATAGCTATTTTAGGAAAAAGACAATTTTTTTGGCACGATTATAGTGTGATAGAGGGTAAGATATGCTTTAGTGACGCGTTCAAATGAACAACTTTCAAGAACAGTTTGCTGGGCGGCTTTTCCAAGCCGGTCTGCAAGCGCCCTATCTTCAATGAGACATTGTATGGCACTTTTGAGCTGGTCTGGGTTGTTGGGTTCAACAAGCAACCCATTATCATGATCGACAATAATATCTGGGATGCCGCCAACTCGGGTTGCTACGACCGGAAGGCCGCATGCCATTGCTTCGAGCACGACGTTTGAAAGACCTTCAGAAAAAGACGGGAGCACAAAGATGGCTGTTTCTCGAAGAAGTCCGGGTATGTCATCTTGGAGCCCATAAAAGAAAACATCATTGGAGATCCGCAATGCCTGTGCGTGTGCTATAAGGCGAGACATTTCAGGCCCATCACCGATGATTCTAAGGATTGCCCTTACTCCCTGCTGCCTCAGCAATGAAAAAGCCTCAAGCAGCACGTCAACACCTTTCATTTTGTCGAGTCGGCCGATGAACGTGATGCAGCCCGGATGCCTTTGTTCCGGTGCCGGAGTGAATAAGGTACAGTCAACACCGTTTGGAATAAGCTCAATACGCTTTGGCGGTATACCGTAGTGCAGTGCTTCTTTACGAGCCTGATTACAGACCACGACAATCTTATCAGCATAACGGAGCATACGAACCGACATCCAGCCCATGAACGTTTTGCGGAGGATGGCAAAATCACTGAGCTCCCCAGTAGCCCCAATTTTGATGATAACACGTTTATGAAAAAGGAATTTAATTATAAGAGCGGCCACAGAATGAAACCCCTGCGCCAGATGGCAGTGTATGATGTCGTAGCTGGTGCGATGCCGCAGCAGAAACCATGCTACCGATACAAGGTACAATAACCCAAACAACTTACCTTTATTGGTGGTTATGATTTTGCGGTGTACGGATATACCGTTAATACATTCAACTTGGGGAAGCCCACACATTTTTCGGGTAAGTACTGTCACTGGTATTCCTTGACGAATAAGTCTTGATGCAAGCTGGATGGCCTGCTGTTCTGCACCGCCACGAGCAGGATAGAAATACGAAATGATCATGAGGATGCGTGGAGGTGTGTCCATGGAAGTAATCATGAGGAAGTAGGGTTCATGTGGGGGAGACGGTTGATCAGGTGGTCATACTGGTCGATGACCATATCCAGCCGGAATCGTTCAAGAATGGTTGTCCGCGCAGCTTGTGAAAGTCGGTGCTGAAGCTCGGTATCGGTTGCCAGCAGTACAAGGGCATCGGCAAGTGATTCTATATCCCCTGGGGGTACCACTATACCGGTATTATAGATATGATAACGGACTTTAGAATATAACGGTTGGTTACCGGCGACCATAATATCAACAATGCCGCCGACCGACGTCGCCACGACACACAGGCCGCATGCCATTGCCTCAAGCAAAGCAAGCGGCATACCTTCCGAAAAAGACGGTAAAACAAAAATATCTGATTGCTGATAATATGGCAATACGTCAGCAACTTCACCTGTGAATGTAATGAGATCGGAGAGACCGCAACGATGCGCCTTGTCTTGCAATGCAAATCTCAAGGGACCATCGCCAACAATGATGCCTCTGATGTCTGGCACAGCGCTCCGGATACGCTGGAGTGCCTCGATAAAGAGATCAACTCCTTTTCCCTCAACAAGTCTGCCGACATAACAGACGGTACACGGCCGAGGTGGACGGTGAGCAGCAGGTTTAAACCGAGTGGTGTCGACGCCGTTTGGCACTATTTTGACCTTGTGCGGCGAAAATCCATTTACGAGAAGCTCACGGTGTATTGCGCGTGAAAGTGCAATGATACAATCAGCTTTGCGGCAACACCATCGTATCAGCGGTTGGGTTCGAAGATGGCTGATGCGGTGGAGATCGCCGGTTATTCCCGATGACGTTGGAAGAATGATGATGCCTTTTTTAAATACCTTGCAAAAAAGAACTGCCGGTGCTGTAAACAAATAGATGCCGAAACATATAATTGCATCATAACAGGCACGATGCCGCAGAAGAAAAGAGAGAACAGAAAGCATATAGGTATATTCATACAAATGCCACCCTTTGATATACCGGTAGACGGGAATGCTCTGAATGACCTCATAGCCTGGCAGCCCTTGACGGTGTTCGGTGAGGATGGTTACCGTGCACCCCTTTCGGGTAAGCCCTGCAGCAATATCGGCGCATATTTTTTCATTGCCGCCGATTTCCGGATGATAACAGCTGATGATGAGGAGGATATTGCGTGTCACAGTGCTCACAAGTATAGTGATTGATAGAGTCGGCACATCTGTTGTGCTATCTTGTCCCACCCAAAACCCTCTGCATTTGCCCGAGCATCACGACAAAGGCTATTGCGGTACCGATGGTCATCCATAATGCGGAGGGTCTCTTGCGCCATTGTCCCATAATCCCCTGGTGGTACGAAAACCACTCCGCCTCTTTGGCCATACATGCTGATGCCGCCTGTTTCTGTGGCAACAACCGGCAGCCCACAGGCAAGCGCTTCGAGCAGTGTATTGTTTGCCGTTGCGTCGAGCATCGGTAAGAGCAATACTGACGACGTGCGGTACAAGTATACAAGGTGGTCTTCTGAAATTGACGTATATACTGTTGTATTGGGCAAATCTGCAACCTGTGGGATTTCGCTTTTGTTTGTTACGATGACAAAACGGATAGTTCGGTCGCGCTGTGCAAGCAGTTTGACGACATGACGGAGCATAGCAAAATCCCGTAGGTGCGACCCGACAAACAAACACATTCTTGTTCGCGCCAGCTCTGCGTCTCCGGGGGTGAAGAAGCAGGTATCAATGCCATGCGGAATAAGATGAACGCGCTCGGGCGATACTAAATTTTTAAACATCATTTCCTGATTCGGGGCAACGACAACAACAGCGTCAAGGGTGTGTATATGTTCGGTGTTGCCCGTGATTGCAGAAAACTTTTCCGGCGGCATATGATAGGTCGCAATGATGCGATGTGTCCGGCGTATATTCCAATACCCCGCATAATGAAATCCATCTTCGCCATATAAAAAGTGATAGATGCTGCCAGTATGGCATAGCATGTGAAAGGCTGCTTGCATTTCCTGGCGGAGCGCTTTTGAATTATACCATGAGCCCGCTCTTGCCCGAATACGAGCAAGAATGCGCTCAGGAATATACTGCAGGAGGCGGTAAAACGTGTTTGGTCGCTGCAGGATTGACGGAATGTAATCGGCAAGGCGGTCATAACCTGCATGCGGTGCATGGTGACGCATGCGGGTTCCGATATATATCACGGGTCGCGCTATCATGAAGGACTATCACCGAGCCAGAGTTTACCTGGTCTGCGACACTGAAGATAATGTTTTCGTATTGTCCAGAGTCGTAAATAAGCTCTACACAGGCCAATGCTCTCTGCAATAAGCATGCGCAGGGATCCATTTATTAGGAGGATGATCCCATGTTTTGCCCACACGACCAGATACGACAAACAACTTCGATAAAAGCGATGCGCCGGACGTTTAAGATATGCGATTGTCCGCGAGGTTGCCCGCCTCACACTTCGGATAAAGGGTTCGTTCACCCCAGGGATGCTCCCCCCACTGTGGCATGCCCATGCCGTGGGCACAATGCAGATTCTGAATCCATGAAACAGTGTTCGTGCACAATAGTCGTTATCCTCCCCGTACATAAAAAATATCGGATCGAAGCCCCCAACCTGTTCGAATACGCTTCGCCGTACAAGCCATATCGCCGCATTCACAAAGTCAATGTCATACGCATCGCGCAGGGTGCCGTGCAAGGCATCTGAAATCAGATCAGCACGCCCGCGGATAAAATCAAAGAAAAGCGGCTCAAGGTGAGAGGTGCTCCCCGCTTTATGGAGCGGGCTGACAATACCGATATCAGGATATGCTTCCAACACCGTAACAAGGTGTTGGATCGTATCCGGGAAGACCGTTGCGTCCTGGTTCAGGAGCAGTACGTATTGTGCACCATGGCGTAATGCATAGTGGATGCCGTAATTGTTTGCCACACCAAACCCGAGGTTACGGGGAAGGGGGAGAAGACTCGCTTCAGGGAACTGGTCTTTGACAATCGAGCAGGTCATATCCGTAGAAGCGTTATCGACAACAATTACATGCACCGGTAAGGTTGAGGCACGCAGGCTGATCAGCGCCGCTCGTATCCATGGCGCTGCATTCCAGGTGACAACGACAGCGTATATGCACGGCATTGTATTCATGGAAAACAATGCATTTTCCCCGTATGACTTTTTACAAGGAGAGCCTCATACAATGCAGCGATTTCTTGTGCATGAGTTTCCATATCGTTGACCGGTTGAATGCCTTCAGACCATTGTGCCAAGAGGTCAGGGTGCTCGATGCAACGTCTGATGACCGCAGCAAGACTTTGCGGATCCCCAGCAGTAAAGGTACAGCCATTTATCCCGTCATGTACGATTTCTGCAAGTCCACCGTGGTTTGATGCAATCACCGGAACCCGTGCAGCAAATGCTTCCAGAACAACCAACGGCAGGTTCTCATAGCACAGTGACGGCACAATCAGTGCGTCGCTTTCCCCAAAAACGCGCTGTTTTTCGTCCTCCGGCAGCATACCAAAGAACCGGACGTTATTATTATGGCACCGTGAACGCAGATTTTCTACAACATGGGGTCGTCCGGTTCCGTAAATGGAGAGGGTGCACGGAGTATCGATCAGATTGAAAGCGTCGATGAGCGTTGTTATGCCTTTATGCAAATGCAGTGAACCTATATAGAGAAAGCGCGGCGGGTTAGCTACTGTTTTTTGGGTGGAGGCGGTGCATGGGTGAGGGATGCCGTGGGGGATAAAAACGATTTTACTGCTGCTTATCCCGAACCGTTCATATTGCTGCTGTATGAAGCGGGACGGCGCAATGAAACAATCAATCACGTGCATGATGCGTTGCACATAGAAGTGGCGCCACGGGCCGAGCGCAAACAAATACCGGAGTTTTTCCCAGCCGTTGAGAGTTTTTTTTGCAAACTGCTTCAGTACTGAACCGATGCCAGGTGAGTGCGCAGCGATGGTGTAAAGCCGCATGTTCTGGTGAAAACAGGTGCAACAGTGCTGAGCGCGTTGCTCCGCACAATGGCGCAAATTTATATCCAAAAGAAACGCACGTGGGCACACAAGCCAGAAATCGTGCAGCGTATAGCAACTGGGAATTTTGTACGCACGGGCAATGAGCGGGAGCCGCAGGGAAAGGTTCATAAGGTGATGAAAATGGATAATATCGGGGTTGAAACGGTTTAGTGTCTCCGCAAAAATAGTTTCGACCGATCCATTCACTTCATGGAAAGGCATGCCGAACGTTGCAACATCTTTCTGAATCGCGGTGCAGCGAATGCCATTGTGCCGTTCTGTATCTAGTGTGGCGCCGGAAGGGACGGTACAGAATATTTCAACCGTACAAGAGCGGCTGAGTGTACGGGCTAAATTACGGGTATAGACTTCAGTACCGCCAATACTGAAGGGGGGGTAAAAATGGACAACATGGAGAACCCTCATAAAAATCGAAAACCCGCGTGTTTGTTTGTTAGGCGTGTACGCAGTGTATGGAGTGCATCCGAGACCCTTTTCCCGAAGAAGGACTTAAGGTACGGCACAAGAAGGCGAAAGGGAATATGCGGGAAACGATATTGAAAAACGTTGCGGAGGCAGCGTCTAAAATCAGCCATGCGGTTTTGATGATAATACACCCATGCAAGCAGGTGATACTGTTTGGCAGCGGCACGTTGATAGGTACGGTGCTGCTGTGTGTCATGGATCGCAGAGCGCAGAGTGCTGAGCGCATCACCGATCAGGTGTTCCTGCTCCTCTACGGAGAGCTCATGCATTAAAAGCGAGCAGGTTGGGTCTTCCAGAAGGGCATCGGTGAGGAGCCGGAGGCATGCTGCACGGTTCCCGACACGATAATAGTCCCGGGCAAGACGCACCGCATGGGTTGCGCGCAGGGAAGTGTATTGCTCACGAGCAAGATGCATAGCATGTTTTTCTAAAATCAAAAACGTTTCCCGCTCCATGCCGGCAATGTTTTTATGCATATTGTTTCCATGAATCCGATACAGCGTCAAGATTTCGTCACAATACTCAATCGGATGGTCTCGGGCGATGCGAAGCCACAAATCCCAGTCAGCGCATCCAGAAAGCTGTTCGTCAAATCCGCCGGAGGTTCTCGCCGCTTCGCTGCGGAGGATAACACTTGATGCAGCAATGCTGTTCCATGCAAGGAGCTGCTGGTATGCCCATTTTCGTGCCTCGGCTCGAACTTCTTTGATTGGTTTATCGTTGTCATTAACGA
The DNA here is from genome assembly GCA_026415325.1 of Thermodesulfobacteriota bacterium. Lineage (GTDB taxonomy): Bacteria > Desulfobacterota > WTBG01 > CAIYCZ01 > CAIRTM01 > JAOAHH01. The sequence goes on from JAOAHH010000043.1 coordinate 12,061, forward strand.
TCCGGTAGCCGCAATGAACCAACGCAACCTCTGGGCAGCGTTCCAGCACGGCAATTTGAGCGGAAAGTTTGCCGGGTAACCATTGGTCGTCATCGTCAAGGAATGCAAAAAAATGTCCACGTGCTGCCTGCATACCGATATTACGGGCTGCTGCAAGACCGCGCCTATTTGTATGGAGGTATAAAAAACGTTCCCCACAGGAGGGCTCAAGCAGCCGGTGGGTCACATCGTTGTCACCGTCATCGACCACGATGATTTCATAATCCGTAAAAGTCTGACGGCGAATGCTCTCTAGTGCATGCATGAGAAACGAAGGCCTATTACAGGTTGGCACGATAACACTAATCCGTGGCGCTGATGTCATTGGCGGGCACCTTCGAGAGACCGAGGACTGGTGATCAGCCGTGACAGCTGTTGCAGAATATCGTTAATTTCATCAAAAAACTGCTTACCCACAAATGACAATAGCCACATAAGGGCAAGAGACACACTCCATTTCAGCCGCCATGCACGACGAAGACAGTGACGAAATCCACGCATGCTGCCCCGATTGAAATATTGCCATGCAGACGTGCAATGCTGTTGGTAAAGCAGCAAAGAAGCGTCTTTTTTTCGTGTAAGCTCACGGCAGACCACATCGTATCCTCTCTCGAGCTGATCTTCGGGTATAATAATTGGTGTCCCATTCCCCCGTGCGAGCGCATTATGGATACAGCGCTCGCCTTCAGCCGAATGGCCTTGCCGAAAATACTCCCATGCGAAACGCAGGTACGGTTCTCGCATAATACGCTGAAGTGATGACGAAGTTGCGCTTCGGGCGAAGGGTGACGCACAGAATGCGGTGTAAAGACGATGTAAAAGCTCATCGGCCTCGGCAAGACGTGGAGGCGGGGTGCCGTTTAGATAGAGAAAAGCGCCCAGTACACGGATGTCGGAAGCACGCTTACGCAGGTGTGGATTAATCTGGCTTATTGCTTCCTCCTGGACGTGGCAGAGCCACTCAAATTGCTCGTTTTTATGACAGATTGTAATTGATGAGGGATGATGAACACGATAGGTCACGAGCGGAGCTTTTACAATGCCAATGGGGAAATGCGCCGCAATACGGAGCCATAAATCGTAGTCCTGTGCGTAAGGGAGAGAACGATGATAGCCGCCGAGTTCGCGAACACACGCTGCACGGAACATGACGCTGCTATGGACGATGCAGTTATACCATAAAAGGCGCCATGCTATTGCAACACCCTCGTCAGGCAGATCGGTTTCCCACACAACATTACCGTCTTGATCTTCCCCGACGGCATCTGTTGCGACCAGCGCGGTTTCTGGATGGTGTCGGAAAAACTCTACCTGTTGTTTGAACCGATCGGGAGATGCCATATCGTCTGCATCTAGCCTTGCAACAAAGGTGCCACGAGCACGTTCAAGACCATGCTGCAATGCAGCGGTCACGCCACAATGCTCTTGCCGGACAACTGTTATTCTGCTGTCCCGGTATGATGCAAGCACCTCCGGCGTTTCATCGGTTGAACCATCATCGATGATGATCAACTCAAAATCGCCAAAACTCTGATTGAGAATACTTGCAATCGATGCCGGAATCACCTGGGCACCGTTGTAAACGCACATAAGTGCGGTGATCACGGGTGTTGCAGATGCCATTGTGTTTCACCAGTGAGCTTGCTGTTAGAATGCAGCACCTCATGATAAACCCTGATCTCCTGCTCCGCAATCCGTTCGAGTGAATACAACGATACGGCATACTGACGAGCGCTGTCGCCGAGCCTCTTCTGAAGATCAGGATGCCCCAATACATGAACAATTGCCGTCCGCATGCTTTCAGGGTCGGTTGTACAGAGCCATCCTGTATCACCATGACGCACGACGTCGCGGATACCTGGTGCATCAGCACCAATGACCGGCAGACCGCATGCCATTGCCTCGATAAGCGACTTAGGATGCCCTTCGTAATGTGATGGCAGGATAAATACCCGGGCAGAATGCAGATAGCGGGGAAGGTCGCGATGGGGTACCGTTCCTATCCAGTGGAGCCGACCGCCGCAGTCGCCAAAACGAGCGCGGAGGTTCTCTTGAAGTGAACCCGTTCCGATAACAGCAACTCGAATGTTCAGATAACGGACTGCCTCAAGGAGCGCTTCGAGATTTTTTTGGGGTTCAAGTCTGCCGACAAATAAAAGATCGTATCGTTTTTCAGCCGAAGGGTCGGGGATGAAGATGTCTGTGTCAACGTAATTGGGAATGATACAGATACGGGAGGTTGTTTCGGGCATGCGCATGGCGATATCAGCTGCCATGGTCTGTGTCGTTACAACGATCCTATCAGCACCTTTAAATGCCTTCTCCTCTTCACCCTGTGCGCGCCGGTATTGGAGCGATGCATGACCGTATTCACGCATGGCAAAATCTGACCAGAGATAGCCACATCTTACGACACAAGGTTTGTGCCACAGCCGTGCTGCACGCACAGCTATAAGTGCTCCATTGAGCTGGTTGGTCTTAATGATGGAGGCACGGCGAATCCATGGACTATGGAGGACGGGGAGCAGGCGGGCATACCATGCCGGCGGCAAATGCCAGCGATTATAGAGCACCGTAATACCCGGCAGGTTTTTGGCAAGGTCGTACTCATACCGGTTGCCATAGGTAATAAAACTTACCTTGATCCCGTGTGCTTGAAGAGAGCGGTAGAGGGCGACTTCCCGGTCGAATATGCCTAAACGCTTCCATATTTGTAATGAAACGCCGCGGGTAAAAAAGAGAAGAAGATGGAAGGAGCGCGTATCAAATATAGTCGTTGTTTCCTTGTTATGCAGGGTCATGTGCTCGGGCACTGGTAGAGACGCGTATAATAGGTTTTTGCTATATTCTTCCAATCAAAGTCCCGGACCTGTTTATATGCCGATGTAATGATTGTGGTGCACAGCGATGGATGTTCGCGAAGCTCCCTGATACTTTCGACAAGGGCTTTGACGCTTTCGACCGGTGCCACCATACCGGTACGGCCGTGCTCAACACAATCAGCTACCATACCCACACAGGTTGCAACAACCGGCACTTTGCATGCCCAGGCTTCAAGCAGTGCTTTTGGCCCGCCTTCACACCGAGAGGTAATGAGACAGAGATCAGTTGCACCATAATACAAACTCATATCCTGATAGCGTTTGACCGTATGATGTACAAATGGCACACCGATCTTGGTAAGTCCTTTTTTGACATATCCTCGTGCCGGTCCGGTAAGCATGACAAAGATATCGGGATACATGCGATGGAGTGTAGCGATGGATTCAAGAAGAATGTCAGGGCCTTTTATTAGTTTTGGTTTATCGCCCTCATCCCAGCCAAGACCGTCTTTTTGAAACGAACCGATGCAAAAAGCATGTTCGGGAATACCGAGCATGGAGCGAAGCCGCTGTTTTCGGTTATGAGCAAGAGGGCGAAACAGGGAGAGGTCTACGCCGAGGGGAATTAACACAAGCTGTTCCTGTGGAACGCCGGCTGTCGCAAGGGCGTTAAGCGTAATACGGCAGGGAACAACGATTTTTTTTATCCGGTCAAGAGATTCCTTAAGTTTGGCAAAAAGGATATCAAATCCGTTTTCACTATCAGTTGGGTCACCATGAAACCAGGTCAAAAACAGTGTATTGGACGGATGCATTACATGTTGGAAGACATCTACATATACGTATCGGTCACCGAAATGGACGATTGTGTTTCGTGCGGCCTGAGGATCACGGCTAATTTTTGCATCAAGTCCGAATCTGTTTCGCAACTCCCTGACAAGATAAAAAGCATCCCAATAGGGAGACCATGTTGTTGCATCGATGACATATTCAAGTTTCGGTCGAGTCCTGAATATGCCAAGCAAACGGCTACGGTTTGATAATATGCCACCCAGCATCGGTATCTTCCATAAGGTGAAATATCATGGCAAGCGCCCATGTCAAAAGGCAGGTGCCGTGAATGTCACTCTCATCATATCCGCTGCTAATGGGAACATCATAGTAATGGGTTTGACTTTTAGCGATCCAGTAAGAAAACCCTCCGCTCCTATGGTAAAAACGGCGAATCAAGCGAAGTATTTCCGTGCAGTAGGATTGCACTTTGTCGCGTTTGTACGACGTTTGCTGAAGGCATTGAAAGAGCACATAGATGGTGTTCACGATATGACACGCTTCAGGTGGCGGTAATGCCTGCAGGCAGGTATCGATCAGTGCTTCAGGGTAGTGGATGGGGATTCCAAGCCAGTCAAGACCGGAGATGATTTTCATGGCCCCGCTCACTAGATTGGCATGCACAGGCAAGGGACCTCGAAAGTATCCGCCACTTCCTTTGTCGACAATACCCTCAATAAATCCGCTCCATGCATTTTGGAGCGCATGACATCGCTGGGGATCATAGAGTAGCGGCGCTTGGGTTGCCAAAAAGAATGCAAGGCATGCTGCCTGACCGCCGGCATGCCATGGCTTAGTCCAGTCAAGCTTTTCTAAAAAACGCCTGACTTGATGTCCGCTGGCTGGGATGCCCCGATATGGTCTAAGGGGTTGATCGTCGATCTGTGCAAGTGTTGCGATCGCCTGTTTTGTTTCCGCATAGAGGAGCTGCTGAATGGCGGTCGGCACCGCAAACGGTATGAACCGATGCACAAAACGAAATACAGGGGGCAAAGAGCTTAGAATAAAGGCAAAAAGCGGTGGATCGATAAACGCTCCATCGTGGAAGCGGCTGCCGATAAGCGATTGGGCTGTTTGAAAGGATTGTATGGAGGTGCGCCACGCATTTTTGATCTGATCTGGAAGGCGCTCCCAAAGGCCGGTTGTATAATAAATTTTTAGAGCAAAACAGCTAAACCCAAGCCGTGCCGCCTTGCCGTATTTGGTTACTCCACGCTCACACGGCAAAAAAGCACCGATATGTTCAGGAACAGCAAGGCGCTGCAAATAGGCAGGTAACGTATCGCACAGCTGCTGAATCCATGTCTCAGCGCTTACTTTGGGCATGGCACATCCCTGTTTGAGGAATCACCGCTGCACAGCATGCGCAGAAGCCAGAGGGGGTGTTGCAACCAGTGTCGGCGTTTTATAAGTTCATCGCGACGCATGATAAGGTTTTGAAATAACGTCTCGTACTGAGCACACATGGCGTTGGCGGTGAGCGGGAAATTAGGCATGCGGGCAACAAAGGTGTGGTAGCTCAGCATCATTTCTTTGAGTTTGTCTTCAAAGTTCGCTTCGGTAAAAGCGATACCAAATCCGTCGCAATATTCAAGCACGGCGCCGCTTTTGAGATACAGAAGGGGAAGGCCGCAACAGGCAGCTTCATTGACATGGTGCGGCCCGGGTTCGTTAACCGATGCCGTGACATACACATGGTGCCTGCGCAGTTCTGCTGCAAGAGCATGGCCGGAGAGGGGTGGCAAATACCGTGCGCGCCTAAATGAAAATCCTTCAGGAAGATTTCCGATATAGGTGTAGGATATGGCGCCGCCCATACGACCCTGTTCAAGAAGATCGTCAATGCGTTTGTATAAGGCAAAGCCTTTCATTGGATGCGATGACCAGTGATGGGTTACCAAGCGGAGCGGCTCTGTGCCGTTCCATGGCCGATAGCCATCGGGGGAGAAGACAGTAGTATCGGATCCGTTGCGTATCACCGAATGCTCGCGGCAGGGAAATCCCTGTTTGAGATGCAGGTCGCGAAGCCATTCCGAAACAAATACTGTATGGTCGGCACAGCGGGCTGCGCGACGGAGCCGTGCATTAACCGTGGAAGTCCCCTTGCGCTCATCACATTCGTTGACACGATGGACGACAAGAGCATGTGACCGCGTTTTCAGCAGGTACTTGACGATATCATGGTCGTTATAGGCACTTATCCGAAGCTCGCGTCGCGGCTCGGCAAGGAGAATAATGTCGATATTGCGATCATTGAGATCAAAACATACTTCAACATGTTTTTTGCGCAAGTAGGAGGCAAGCGCATGACCAAACTGATTGCCGCCACCCCACGGCCCTGGTTGCAAGCGCATGCCGATACTGACCTTCACGTTATAACCTCATCAGTGCACACGCAGAATGAATCTCCAATGACTCGGTAGCTCGCAAGCTGATGCCACAGTGCACCGGAAGGAGCGGACGATCCGAAAGCTCTGCATGTGATTCAAAGGGTGTTGTGAGAAAAAGCCCACTGCGCATCAATGTGAACAATGCCGAAATTGTTTCTTGTCTCCGCCGCGTACGAAATACCGAAAAAAGCGAGGTTTTCACCGGTGTATATGCACCGGCCATCTGGGGCCTTAATTGTAACACCGATTGAATAAACACCCTGCAGAAGCGGCAACGCGTTGATGGCTGCTTCGATCCAGCCAGTGCCGGGATGGATTGCTGCTGTAGGGAAACGATCGCCCGTGCTAAAGTCTGCAATGCGCATCATATCGCTGGTGATGATGCGGATACCAACCACAGGATGCACAACGGCAACTTCGGATTGATACTGAATAAGGATTTTCATACCTGCACACGGCATGAATTCTGACGTCGGGCTGCCGTTTGCATCCATAACCGTAACCGAAGTCACCGTCAATTCGCCGGAGCATTGCCAGGTTGCAATTTCAGGTAACAGCATGCGGACACATTCCATGTCACGGGCACTGCTCATTTTGTGGTACCGTAAACAAACTTCCTCAGGTTCTCCAATGCAGAGGGTTTCTCCCTGATGGAGGAGCATGACACGGTCGCAGATGCGTTCAATTTGTCGAATATTATGCGATACAAAAATAATTGAAACTCCCTGCTGCCGCAACCGCTCGAACTGATTGTAGCACTTGCGCTGAAACGGGAGATCTCCGACGGCAAGCACCTCATCGATGAGAAGGATATCTGCCCGGATGTTGATCGCTACTCCAAAGCCGAGCCTGACCAACATACCACTGGAATAGGTACGCACCGGCAGATCAAACCATTCGCCGAGCTCGCAGAACGCTTCGATTGCCGGAAGCGTACTTTGGATGGCGCTACGGCTTAAGCCCATAATTGCGCTCAGCAACTTGACGTTTTCTCTGCCGGTCATGTCAGGGTGCAGACCAGCGTTAAGCTCAATCATCGGGAACACCCGCCCCCTGAGATTTACCGTGCCGCGTGTTTGAGCGGTGACACCGGCAAGCACTTTCAGGAGGGTGCTTTTGCCGGCGCCGTTATACCCGATCACCCCAAGTGTTTCACCGCGTTTGAGCTCAAAGTGTATATTTTTCAGCGCAGCACGCTCAGAGGCAGCGAAAGATCCGAAAAATGGGAGCAACATTTTTGGAAGCGGCAGGCCGTAATGTTTCCAGAGTCCTTGTACTTCTAAAACAGTTACCCCGCTCATGCTACAGGACATCCGCAAAATAATGTGCACAGCGTCGAAAGATTGGCCATGAAAGTGCCAGAAAGCCAATAGTTATTGCGCATGATAAGATCAGTAATACTCCGTCTGGAGGCGTATTTTTGATCAGCACATTCCGAAACCCGTCGATGATGCCTGCCATCGGGTTGAGCCGATAGGCAAATTGCCACTGGCGGGGCACTGCACTGAGTGGATAGATCACCGGGGATGCATACAGCCATAGCTGCAACCCGAAGGATGCAGCAAAAATGACATCCTGCCTGAAACACCCAAGTGCTGCGACAAGCATCCCTACCCCGAAAGCAAGCACCGCAGTCAACAAGACAAGTACAGGCATCCACACGAGAGCTGTTCCGAGCGGCATGTGGAAATAGACGAGCATTCCTGCAAGGATAATCCCTGACATGCAAAAGTCAAACAGTGCAGTCATAAGAGCTGCAAGCGGAAAAATTTCACGGGCAACCGGACTTTTTTTTATCAGGGTGCTATTGGCAAGGATGCTCGAGCCGGCACGATTAACGGCGGAAGTAAAGAACGTCCATGGCACCAAGCCAACATACGAAAAAATAATATACGGTACTCCGTCGCTGGGAATGTCGACAACGGTTCGCAGAAGCGTAAAGACAGCCATCAGCAGCAACGGCTGCATGATTGCCCAGAGCGGCCCAAGCAGCGACCGGCGATACCGCGAGACAATGTCACGGTAAGCAAGCGCCATAGTGATATGGAGGAGAGAGAAGAATTTTGCCATAAGCGCTTCCATTGACATTGTACTGATACAGCTCCGCCCTCTCAATTACATATAGTACAAGGCAGTCGGTGCTCGAGAGCACAAAACAGATGATGTGCCGACACCAATATTTGCATGTACCTATCGGTTGAATATTATACATTCTTGACGATAGGGCAGGGATATTTTTTTCTCCTTGCAAAGCCTTCATGAATGCCGTAAAACGCAACCATCCAGTAACCATGCACACCGATGTCATGTGCGGCATTTGCGGCAAAATCTATAATGATATCCGACAACCGCCTGATGGTCAGCTCATTCGATCGATGTGCCGGGCGCTTATCCACCGCGGCCCTGATGATGAAGGCATTTTTCTCCACGAGCATGTCGCACTCGGTCACCGACGGCTCAGCATCATTGACCTGAGCCCTGCCGGCAGACAGCCTATGGCAAATGAAGACGGCTCGGTGCATATTGTTTTCAACGGTGAGATTTATAATTACCGAGAACTGCGCGACGAACTTGAGGACAGAGGTCATCGCTTTTCATCGCAAACCGATACCGAGGTCATCCTCCATCTGTATGAGGAGGACGGTACTGACTGCCTGCACAGGCTCAGGGGCATGTTTGCGTTCGCGCTTTGGGATAGCCGCAGCCGTTCGCTTTTTCTGGCACGTGACCGATTGGGCAAAAAACCGCTTTTTTACAGCATGACTGCCGGGGGATTTGTGTTCGCATCCGAACTGCGAGCGCTGCTGTGCGATCCCGAAGTGCCGCGAAACATTGATCCAGTTGCACTGCATTATTATCTTACGTACCAGTACATACCCAGTCCTGCCACCATCTTTACCTCGGTAAAAAAACTACCGCCGGCACATTATGCCGTGTATCGCTACGGGAAGCTGAGCGTCCATCGGTACTGGAGCGTTTCCTATAAGAACAAGGTCACGTTTTCACACATACAGGATTACCGCGATTATTTTTTCGATACGTTCAGGGAAGCAGTCCGTATCAGGCTGCGCAGCGATGTGCCGTTCGGGGCCTTTTTGAGCGGCGGCATTGACTCGAGTTTGGTTGTAGCGTTCATGAGCAGTATGCTTGAACGGCCAGTAAAGACATTTTCAATAGGGTTTGCCGAGAAAGAGTATGATGAGCTCGGCTATGCCCGCATGATTGCAAAGCGTTTTTCGACTGAACACCATGAATTTGTTGTGACGCCGGATATCCAAGCGCTTCTCCCGAAGCTTGTGCTGCAGTACGGCGAACCTTTTGCTGATTCTTCGACCGTGCCTACGTATTATCTTGCACAGATGACCCGACAGCAGGTCACGGTTGCACTCAGCGGTGATGGAGGAGATGAATGTTTTGCCGGTTATCCGCGCTATCCCGATACCGTTAAAGGCGCTCGATTGCAACACTTGTTACACCGGATGGGGTTGCCATTTGTCAGAAACATGCTTGAGCGTTTTCTCGACACTCATGACCATGAAGGCCTTATCGGGCGACTTCAGCGGGCGGTCCGCCTTTTTTCTGGAGATGTACCGCGATGGTATATCCGGAAGATAAGCCAATTTGCCGCTCATGAGAAACAGCGCATCTACACGAGGTCTTTTGCCGAAAAGGTCGCGCATATTGATGCCTTTGATTATCTTGCAACACTCTATACTGCTGCTGACGGTGAAACAGTTCTTGACCGCCTGCTCCAGGTTGATCTTCTCTCTTATCTTCCCGAGGATTTACTGGTGAAGATCGATATTGCCTCAATGGCGCATGGGCTTGAAGTTCGTTCTCCATTTCTCGATCATGAGGTTGTGGCCTGTGCAGCGGCGTTGCCTGCGTCGTTGAAACTCAAAGACGGAGAAACAAAGTATTTCTTAAAGGCAACATGTGCGTCGTTTGTACCCAAGGAAATACTCCAGCGCCCCAAGATGGGATTTGGCGTGCCGATCGATCGATGGCTGCGCCATGAATTGTATCCTTTGGTGTGTGATGTGCTGCTTGACAAAACAGCGCAGGAGCGGGGCTATTTTGATGTGCGGGCTGTCCGGCAGCTTCTTGCAGAGCACCGCGACGGTCGCTCGAATCACTGCTTTAGGATTTGGAACCTCCTCTGGCTTGAGTTGTGGCATCGGATATTCATTGACTCAACTATGGAGGCAGAAGCAGCTTAACTATTGCTGTGGGTGTTTTTTGCTGTAGTGATCCTCTGAGATCTGCTTTTGTTCTGCTGCAGAAGAACAGGCATGCCTTATTGTCGGTATTTGATCACGGTTGCCGGCACACCGCCGACAACTGCGAACGGCGGCACATCTTTGTTGACCACAGCTCCTGCACCGACGACCACACCGGTGCCGATTCTCACCCCACTGAGGATGGTGACATTGGCGCCGATAAACACATCGTCCTCAATGATAATCGGACCTTTATACTTGTACCCTTGATATTTTATTGGAATATCCAGCCTGTCGAACCGGTGGTTTGCATCAATGATAGCAACATGAGGACCGATGAGAACGTATTTGCCGATGGTCAGATCGTTGACGTATAAGGTGTCGCAATAGCCGATTTGCGATTCGTCGCCGATACTGATGCCCGAGCCGTCACCGAACACCACGCCGCGTTTGATAATCACCCCCTTGCCCATATGTTTAAATATGGGCCTGCAGCAGAGTGCCCGAATTTGATCGCCCGGTGAACCGGGGAGGTAATAGGCACAGCCATAATAGAACAGAAGGAATATTTTCCTGATCAACGTACGCATGCAGGCAACGTTTTGATTTGTGATGAATTACTGATGGTGAGCTTACGAAAACGTCCGGCGGGTGTCAACCGAAATGAAGATGGACCTATGGTATCGATCTATCCCCGATTGCGAAGCGGATATGAGAGTTAAGGGGTAAAAAATAGCGTACAACAAACGCATAAAAAAGCGCCCTGATTTTTCAGGGCGCTTTTTTATTCTATACGGTCACACAATAGATTTCTATTTGAGGCTCTCGTCTTTTATCTGTACCGGATACCGTTTTTTGAGCGATTCGATATAGTCATCGAAAGCTTTTTTTTGTTTCTCCTGCTTCAGCGTGCGTTCAATCCTCGGCTTTGCCTCGTCAAGAGTCTGCTGTTTCTGTTCTTTGCGTTCGGCAACCTTGATGATGTAGTAACCGTTTTTGCCTTGAAACACATCGCTTATCTCTCCGGGTTTTAACGAGAATGCCTTTGCTTCAAAAGCCTCGCCATAGATGTCGTTACGTTTGCCGCGGGTGAAAAATCCGGTATTACCGCCCCTGGTTTTTGTGCGCTTGTCATCGGACAGTTCTTTTGCGAGGGCTTCAAAATCTTCGCCCTTTTTAAGGCGGCTCAGGGCTTTTTCTGCTTGTTTCTTTTTTTCTGTTTTCTGCTGCTCGGTTGCATTGTCTTTTACTTCAAACTGGATGAGGTTGACTTTGACTCGTTCCTCTTCGACAAATGAGGCGGTATTTTCGTTGTAATATTTCTGTATCTCATCATCGCTAACAGCGATTTGATCAGAAATGACCTGTTTGGTGAGCTCCTGTATGATAATCTGGTCGGCCATTTCCTTGATCTTCTTTGCGACATCTTCCTGTTTGTCGATACCGCGGCGGCGTGCTTCTTGCGACAGCAGGCTCATCTGCACGGCGCGTTCAAATAGCTTCTTTCTGCCGTCAGGGGTTTCATAGCGGGAACGGAATTGCGGCGGCATCATGCTGATGGGTGCCATGACATCCTCTTCGGTGATCTTTTCCTTGCCGACCGTTGCAAGGACTTTTTTTGCTGCCGCGGGTTTTTGCGACGTGGCATTATCGGTTGCCCGGGTTGTTGCCGGTAGTATAAGACCTAAGATAATTGCTCCTGTTATTAAGCATTGCCGACGCGTCCGTACCTGCATACGTTCCATCCTTTCTATACGCCAAAAGTTATTCTACCAACGCGTACTGTCGCAGCACGCTTCTCAGTTTTTGGATAAGCTCCTCCGGCATCGGTGAGAGCGGCAAGCGCAATTCCGGTGATATTTTGCCCATGAGGCCAAGCGCCGTTTTGACCGGTATGGGATTTGTTTGCAGAAACATGGCATCATGCAGCGGCAGGAGATGGAGGTGGAGCCGCCGCGCTTCATCATACTGCCCATTTTGCGCGGCATGTACCATGGCTGCTATATCACGGGGTGCAATGTTTGCGGTTACCGAAATGACCCCTTTCCCTCCGACTGCCATGAGCGGCAGCGTATTGACATCATCTCCTGACAGGACGGAAAATTCGCTCCCGCAGCGCCGGACAATTTCACTGATTTGGGAAAGCATACCGGATGCTTCCTTAATGCCGACGATATTTTTTATCTGGGCAAGCCGTTCAACGGTTTCAGGAAGCATATTCACGCCAGTTCTACTTGGCACGTTGTAGAGTACAAGCGGAATATCGACCTGTTCGGCAATCTTTTTAAAATGCAGATATAACCCTTCCTGTGTTGGTCGGTTGTAATACGGAGTGATGAGGAGGCAGGCGTCCGCCCCTGCTTTTTGTGCATGCCGGGTAAGGCGGATTGCTTCATCAGTATTGTTTGATCCGGTTCCTGCCATGACCGGCACCCTGCCGGCAGCGGCACGGATCACGATCTCGACAACCCGCTCATGCTCTTCAAAGGAAAGTGTTGCTGATTCACCCGTTGTGCCGCACGGGCAGATAACGTTTGTGCCGTTTATGATCTGAAATTCCACAAGCTCCGCAAGTGCGGCTTCATCGACCACTCCGTTTTTGAACGGAGTTACTAATGCAACCATTGAACCACGCAGCATAAAAGCCTCCCGAGATCACGTTTTCTCTTTGTTATGGAGTTTTTTTACCGCCGTTTTTGTCGAAGACAAGCAAGTGGAGGTTATGTCCGGCATGCCCGCATCCATGCCTCTTCCCACAGCTCTCCGTGAAAGACAACAGTGGTATCACCCTCCAGATACACTTCATGAAACGGCGGTGTTAGTGAATCGACATATACCTGCAGCATATCGCCACCTGCCGTGGTAATGGCAACCGGCGAGGTTGCTTTGCCAAGGGTAATTGCAATGAGAGCAGCGGCGACCGATCCTGTTCCGCAGGCAAGTGTCTCTCCTTCAACCCCCCGTTCGTAGGTTCTAATCTCTAACATATTGCCTTGTTTTTGTGAAACAAAATTTACATTCGTTCCGGCAGGTTGAAATCGGGGATGAAAACGGATAGTTCTGCCGATTTGTTCAACCGCAACAGCCGCAACATTTTCTACAAAACACACAACGTGGGGAACTCCGGTATTAATGCTGTGTACGACATACGGTGCACCGCCGATTTCAAGCTGAATGTCAAGCTCCGGAAGACCGGGTGGGGTGAGTTGTGTTTTGACACGGGCACCCTGCACATGGGCACGGATTACACCGGCGCGGGTCTCAAAACATACTGTTTGACCTGCAATACCGCGCAGTACTGCGTATCGAGCAGCACAGCGTGCGCCGTTCCCGCACATCTCAGCGGTGCTCCCATCGGCATTAAAGAATTGCCATGCAAAATCACAGGTTGTGGATTTTTGGATAAAGATGACGCCATCGGCACCTACCGCAACCCTGCGGCGACATATTGCCCGGACAAATGCTGGTGTCACAAGATGGTTAAAAGCGCCGTCCCGGTTGTCGATAATGATAAAATCGTTCCCGGTGCCGCTCATCTTATAGAATGGTACGTTCTGCATGATCTCCATTGCTCCTATTCTTGTTCATGCCGTACCAAATCTTCATACGTTTCCCGGCGTCGGATAATGCGGTAAGACGAGTCATCGACGAGCACCTCGGCTGCTCGAGGCCGAGAGTTGTAATTAGATGACATGCTGAATCCATAGGCGCCGGCGCTCATGATCGCTATGAGATCGCCCGGGCTCATTGCTTCTATGGAACGTGCATGTGCCATAAAATCACCTGATTCGCATATCGGCCCCACAACGTCAGCAACGGTACAGGGGGCGTTTCGTTTGACGACAGGCTGAAGTTCGTGATGAGCATGATATAAACTTGGTCGTATGAGATCATTCATGGCCGCATCGACAATAATAAATTGTTTTTCTCCCGTACGCTTTGTGTACAAAACACGGGTCACCAAAATGCCAGCATTGCCGACGATGACCCTACCCGGTTCAAGGATGAGCGTGCACCCGCTTTGCCGCGCAAGATCGGTCAGAGCAGCAGCATACTGTTCGGGATGTGGCGGTGTTTCGTTCGCATAGGTGATACCGAGCCCGCCGCCGATATCAAGATAATGTACGGTGATATTATGCATGCTTTTGAGCTGCGCTGCAAACGCGACAATTCTCTCCAGCGCATCGACAAACGGGGTGATCTCGGTTATCTGTGAACCGATGTGACATGCAATGCCGGTAATTCTGAGGTGCGGATCCCGTGCAGCACGAGCATAGAGCCCAAGCGCGGCATTGCATGCTATCCCGAACTTGTTTTTTTTCAGCCCGGTTGCAATATAGGGATGGGTTTTCGGGTCAACATCAGGATTGACTCGAAGCGCTACCGGTGCTTGTATGCCTAAAGACTTTGCCACTGACGAAATCGCCTCAAGCTCCTGTTCTGATTCAACGTTGAACTGGAGGATTCCCGACGTCAGGGCATAGCGGATTTCTTCGCGGGTTTTTCCGACCCCTGAGTACACAATTTTTGCTGGCGAGATACCGGCAAGAACTGCACGGTATATTTCCCCGCCCGACACAACATCAACGCCGGCACCGAGGTTGCCGAGCAGCCTGAGGATGGAGAGGTTGGAATTGGCCTTAACAGAATAACACGTGAGGTGCGGTATCGATGCAAACGCTTGGTCAAAAACCGTGAAATGCCGCACAAGCGTTGCCCGACTGTAAAGATAAAGTGGGGTGCCGATGTTATCGGCTATAGTCTTTACCGGCACCTGTTCGCAATACAACTCATTGCCACGGTATTGAAATGCATGCATACGTTGAAAACGCTCTTGTCCCTCGTTCTTATTTATTGTGTCCGGTAGATAACCTCAACCGGTTCAGACAACGCACTTTCATTAGCCTGGGGCGACCGATCAACAGCGGTAATCGCATAGACATAACGCATTCCAGATTTTACCGAGCGGTCAATCCATGTGTTTTCGGTGATGGGTTGTTCGTTGATTTTAACAAATTCGCCGCCACGATGTGTGCTGCGATATATATTAATCCCGGCAACATCCTGCTCAAGTTTAGGTATCCATTTTAGCAAAATGCCCTCTTGTATTGGTATTGCCGTCAATCCTTCGGGCACATTCGGCGGCTGCAGATCAAGATAGGCAACTTCAATTTCAGGAGAGGGGAGGCTTTCAATAAGCGTTTGCTCCACACGTCTCACAGCGCGCACCGTATAGAAATACGTCATGTTGAGTTTTTCTGGTACATCTTCCAAAACAGGATCGCGAACCGGCTCCTCGGTCAGTGGTCTGTCATCATAGAAGCCGCGGCTTGTTGTACGGTACACGGTATAGCCTGCAAGTTCGGTACAGGGAGATCCATCGGAAAGTGTTGTGACCGGGGACCAGGTAATCCGCAGGAGGCGGTTAGTGCGTTCACAGTGAAGGCCTGCAGGAGGAGACGGCGGGACATCCCATGCAATATCAATGGGGTGAGCCATTTTCCCCCGCTGTTCTCGCTCATTATAGCATCGTATGGTATAGGTATAGAGTCGCTTTGGTGTCAACGCAGTATCCTGGTATAAATAGAATCGGCGATCAGGGAGCTGCCCCAACGGTCCTTTATACGGATAATCAAATAGTTCACGATACTCACGGGGGCAGGCACGACAGGCATCGGCAAGCGGTATTTCTGCACGCAAGATGGTAAAACCTGCAAGGTCTAGCAGCGGTGTTTCATCCATATTTCGCTCCGGTGCGCGCCACCGAAGCATGATGCCTTCAGCACGAGCAATGGCATGAAAGGATCGAGGCGCGTCTGGCGCGCGTAACACCGGGAGGCCGGGATCGGCTTTCTTGCCGCATGCCCAGCACAGCACGGCAAGGATGAGCACTGCTAACCGTCGCGACGCAGAGCTGCTGGAATATCGGTACGTCTGTCGGTTATTGTTCCGTAAACTGCCCATATCGTGATAGTCTTTTTGTTGCCCGGGTGATAGCAGCACGTACCTGCTTCAATGCGGTACCGCCATCAGATGTTCTGCTCTGCACCGAAGCCGCAGGTGTCAGGCGAGCGATGACGGCACGCGTAATCTTGGGGGAGAAAGCACGCAGTTCATCAAGGCTGAGTTCGTCGAGTTGCTTTTTATGTTTTATGCAGTAAGAGACGATTTTTCCTGTCAGTTCGTGGGCTGCTCTGAACGGCATTCCCGCTGCGGCAAGGTAATCGGCAAGATCGGTTGCCGTAAGAAAGCCGATACGACATGCCTGTTCCATGCGTTCCCGATTAAATGTTATATGCGGTAACATGCGGGCAAGGATGTCCAAACATTGAATAACGGTGTCGGCACTGTCAAACAGCGGTGGTTTATCCTCCTGCAAATCACGGTTATAGGTAAGCGGCAACCCTTTGAGCAGGGTCAGCAGTGCTATTACATTGCCATATACCCTGCCGGTTTTACCACGGATAAGCTCTGGGACATCGGGATTCTTTTTCTGAGGCATAATGCTGCTTCCGGTACAGAATGCATCCCCGATGCGGACAAACTGAAATTCAGGTGATGACCACAGCACCAGTTCTTCACACAATCTGCTCAGGTGCATCATAATGATGGCTGCTGCGCTGCAAAATTCTACCGACACATCACGATCGCTGACCGTATCCATACTATTGGAGGTTATGGCCGGATATCCTAACAGTTGTGCCACATAACGGCGGTCGATAGGGTGCGGCGTTCCGGCAAGTGCACCGGCACCGAGCGGCATGCGGTTTGCCCGTGTGTAACATGCAGCGAGCCGTTCTCGATCGCGAAACAACATTTCAATATAGGCCATGAGGTGATGGGCAAGCAGCACCGGTTGGGCATGTTGGAGATGGGTAAAGCCAGGAAGAATAACATCAATGTTTTGCCGCGCTGCAGCAAGTAACTGACGTTGCACCGTATGGATATGGCGGTCAACAGTTTTGATCACATCGCGCAAATAGAGGCTTATGTCGAGCGCAATCTGATCGTTGCGGCTTCGTCCGGTGTGGAGCTTGCCGCCGACAGGACCGATCTTTTCAATAAGCCGCGATTCGATCAGCATGTGGATATCTTCACAGTCTTGCCGCAGTGGAAGCCGTCCCTGCGTTATTTCTTGTTCGATTTCCCGAAGTCCTGCAATAATGCGTCGTGCCTCGGTTCGTGAAATGATTCGTTGCCGTGCGAGCATACGGCAGTGGGCAATGCTGCCTTGAATATCATACCGATACAGCCGGTAGTCAAACGGCAGTGATGCGGTAAAGGCATCGACCGCCGCATCGGTCTGCTCATTAAAACACCCTGACCAGAGTTTTTTAGCCATGGTCCCCTCGCCGGCACAAGGAATTGACTCGAAGCCGCAGCGCGTTCAGACGGATAAATCCTTCTGCATCGGCCTGACGGTAGACCGAATCTTTTTCAAACGTCGCAAAATCTTCCCGGTAAAGGCTGCAGGGAGATTTCCGTCCTACAACGCTGCACGTCCCTTTATACAATTTAAGCCGTACCGTCCCCGTCACCTGCTGCTGGGAGGCATCGATTGCCGTTTGTAACATTTCTCGTTCAGGAGCAAACCAATAACCGTAATATACCAGCCGAGCATAACGGGGCATGATCTCTTCCTTAAAGTGCATGACTTCACGATCAAGGGTGATGGTTTCGATCGCACGGTGCGCTGCATGCAAAATAGTGCCACCCGGAGTTTCATATACACCTCGTGATTTCATGCCGACATAACGGTTTTCAACCATATCAACCCTGCCGATGCCGTTTTTGCCACCAAGTTCATTCAAGTGTGCGAGGAGTTGTGCCGGTGACATCCGTACCCCGTCCACAGCAACGGGGTCTCCCCGTTCATAGTCAATTTCAATGTAGGTAGGTTTATCGGGCGCTTGTTCCGGTGCAACGCTCATCACATACATCGAAGGATCGGGCTCCTGCCATGGGTCTTCAAGAATCCCCCCTTCAAAACTGATATGCAGCAAATTACGGTCGCTGCTATAGGGCTTATCTGCCGTTACCGGAACCGGAATGTTATGTTGTTTTGCATAGGCGATCATGGCGCTTCGCGACGTGAGCTGCCAGTGCGGATCGCGCCACGGCGCGATGACGTTGATATTTGGGTTGAGAGCATAATAGGTCAGTTCAAAACGGACCTGATCGTTGCCTTTCCCGGTGGCACCATGGGCAACGGTGTCTGCCTGCTCACGGGCAGCAATTTCGATCTGCTTTTTTGCAATCAACGGACGGGCAATGGAGGTGCCGAGCATGTACTGACCTTCATACAGGGCATTTGCCCGCAACATTGGGAAAATAAAATCGCGAACGAATTCTTCCCGGAGATCCTCGATGTATACTTTTGATGCACCGGTTGCAATCGCTTTTTCACGCACCGTATCAAGTTCGCTGCCTTGCCCGAGATCTGCGGCAAAGGCAATGACCTCGGCGCCGAATGTTTCTTGCAGCCATTTGAGAATCACTGAGGTGTCAAGACCACCAGAATATGCAAGAACGATTTTTCCGACATCCTTCATTGCAAAACCTCCTAACCTGATAGATGATTATTTTCGTAGGCGCTGTGCATCCGCCATCAAGAGTTCAAGAATCGCCTTTTGAACATGCAGACGGTTTTCTGCCTCGTCGAACACTGCCGAATGCGGTCCATCCATAACTTCGTCGGTAATTTCTTCGCCCCGATGGGCAGGAAGACAGTGCAGAACGATTACCTGCGGATCTGCGAAATGCAACAGCTGCTGGTTGACCTGAAATCCTTTAAATGCTTTGATCCGCTCGCGATAGAGTTTTTCCTGCCCCATACTGACCCATGTGTCGGTAATGACAACATCGGCGCCGCGCACCGCTTCCCATGGGTCATGCACCAGGAGAATCTGTGAAGAAGCTTCCTGTTGTGCACGATGCAATACATCTGGATCGGGTGTATAGCCGTGCGGGCAGGCAAGTGTTAAGTCGAATTCAAGCCGCAGTGCTGCATCGATCCAGGTGTTAGCGATGTTATTGCCGTCGCCTATGTATGTTACTTTTCTGCCTTTATACGTCCCATGCCGTTCGATAACGGTAAAGAGATCTGCGAGAATCTGGCACGGATGATATAAATCCGTGAGACCGTTGATGACCGGGACCGAGGCATTCTGCGCAAACTCTTCAACCGCCGCTTGCTGAAAGGTTCTGATCATCACCCCGTCAAGGTAGCGGGATAACACGCGGGCCGTATCGGCAATAGACTCTCCTCTGCCGAGCTGAGTATCGGTCCACCGCAGATACAGGGCATGACCACCAAGCTGGAACATGCCGACCTCGAACGATACGCGGGTCCGCGTTGAAGGCTTTTCAAAGATCATCCCCAGTGTTTTGCCGCGCAGAGGGTGATAGTGTCGATGGCTTTGATGCATACGTTTGAGCGTAGCGGTTCGTTTAAAAATACGATCAAAATCTTTTTTTGTCAGATCGTAGAGGTTGAGCAAATCTTTTTGCATGCGGGCACCTCATTATCGAAGGGGTTTCGTCCTTCGGGTGGGAGTTGGTGGTTGCGTGGTACGGAGGATGTCATCAAGCACTTCGATACAGCGGTCAACAGCATTTTTGGGGACATTAAGCGGCGGCAGGAAGCGCAACACGCGATCAATCGTGCAATTGATAATAATGCCTTTTTCGAGACATTGAGATACGATATCCCTGCCCTCAATTGTCAGTTCCATACCGATAATCAGCCCTTTGCCGCGCACCTCCCGAACAAGGTGGGGATATTTTTTTCGTAGACCTTCCAACCGTTCGACAAAATAGCTCCCCATCGATCGGCAATGTTCCAACACATCGGTTTCAAGCAATTCACGCATCACCGCGACGCCTGCAGCCATGGCAACCGGATTGCCGCCAAACGTTGATGCATGGCTTCCCGGGGTGAAACTTTTCGCTGCCTTGCTGCTGGCAAGCATTGCACCTGCAGGGAGTCCGCCACCCAGTGCTTTTGCCAAAGTCATAATATCGGGAGCAATGCCATAATGTTCGTATGCGAAGAGGCGGCCGGTGCGTCCCATGCCAACCTGGACCTCATCGAAAATGAGCAGCAGGCCATGCTGATCGCAGAGTTTGCGTACTGCTGGAAGGTACCCGGGATCCGGCAGATTAACACCACCTTCGCCTTGAATGGGCTCAAACATAATGGCACAGGTTTTTTCGGTAATGGTACGCTCAAGTGCTGCAATATCGTTGAACGGAACGTATTTGAAGCCCGGAAGAAGTGGAGAAAAGCCCTGATGGAATTTTTCCTGACCCGTTGCAGTCAGTGTTGCTATCGTTCGGCCGTGAAACGAATACTTCATGGTGATAATTTCATAGCGCCTACCGCCGAAATGTTCATGTGCATATTTACGGGCAAGTTTCAGTGCCGCTTCATTTGCTTCTGCACCGCTGTTACAGAAAAAGATTCGGTCAGCAAACGAATGCTTGATCAGCAACTGGGCAAGCTCTGCCTGTGGCTTGGTATAGAAAAAGTTTGACACATGCAGGAGCTCACGTGCTTGATTGCGGATCGCTTTGACGATTCTTGGATGGCAATGCCCCAGATTGCACACCGCGATTCCTGAAAGAAAGTCAAGGTATTCTTTGCCCCGATCGTCCCAGACCCGTATGCCTTTCCCCCGGGTCAGGACAATGGGGTAGCGACGATACGTTTGAAAAATATTTGCATCGGTGATAGCAACGGTTCGTTTCATAGTGCATCAACATTATACCAGTTATTGCCGGACTATCTGCGTTCCAATTCCCACATCAGTAAATATTTCAAGCAACACCGCATGTTCGACCCGACCATCAATAATATGGGTTTTCACAACGTTCTGTTCGAGTGCACGGATGCAACAGGTTACTTTAGGAATCATACCGCCGCTTATATCACCACAATCAATCATCCGCTGTGCCTCTTGATCGGTGAGTGAGGATAAAAGGTTTCCCCTCCGGTCTTTCACCCCTTCGACATCGGTCAACAGAATGAGTTTTTCAGCCTTGAGCGCCCCCGCGATTGCGCCGGCTGCGGTATCTGCATTGATGTTATATGCTTGTCCGTCGCTTCCGATGCCGATTGGTGCAATGACCGGGATGAACTGATTGCCGTCCAGTGTGGTAATGATTTTGGGATTCACCGTCGTGATCTCGCCGACAAATCCCATGTCAACGGTTTTTCCCTGCTGCTTGCGCGCTATGATGAGATTGCCGTCTTTTCCGCTCAGCCCCACCGCCTTGCCGCCATTTGTGTTAATCGAACTGACCAGATCTTTATTGATTTTTCCGAGCACCATCTCAACAATGTCCATGGTATCCCGATCAGGGGTGATGCGCTCGCCTTCAAAAAAATGTGATTCGATTCCCAGGCGTTTCAGCATAAGGCCGATCTGCGGTCCTCCGCCATGGACGACCACTGGCCGAATGCCGACATAGCTCAGCAAAATTACATCAAGGGCAAAGTTGCGGCTCAGGGCGGGGCTGACCATGGCATTGCCGCCGAATTTGATTACGAATGTTTTTTCCGAGAACTTCCGGATATACGGAAGTGCTTCCATCAGAATATTTGCTTTTTCGATTGCTACTTGCACCATAGGATATACACGCTCTCCGTTTTTAGAGGATATACCTGCTTAAGTCTTCATTGGTCATGAAATCGTCAAGCCGTTGTGAGACGTATGCAGCGTCAATGACGATCTCTTTGCCCTGCAGCTCTGGGCCTTCAAAGGATATGTCCTCGAGCAGCTTTTCCATAATGGTATGCAACCGACGTGCACCGATGTTTTCAGTCTTTTCATTGACCTGTGCTGCAATTTCGGCAATCCGGGCGATAGCATCGTCGCGGAACACCAAATGGACACCCTCGGTTGCCATAAGTGCGCAGTACTGCTTGATCAATGCATTTTGCGGCTCGGTTAAAATTCTGATGAAATCATGTTTGCCGAGTGGCTTGAGCTCCACCCGTATAGGGAACCGACCCTGAAGCTCGGGTATGAGATCAGATGGTTTTGCCATGTGAAATGCACCTGATGCAATAAACAGAATATGATCGGTTTTGACCATGCCATATTTTGTCGTGACGGTCGAACCCTCCACAATGGGAAGCAGATCACGCTGAACACCTTCGCGGGACACATCGGGTCCGTGCATATGGTCACGGCTTGCAATTTTGTCGATCTCATCCAGGAAAATGATACCGGACTGTTCTACCCGCTGAATCGCCATTTTGGTGACAACATCCATATCGATGAGCTTTTGGGCTTCTTCGCGGGCAATAATGTCCAAAGCTTCGGGAACCTTAACCTTGCGTTTTTTTGTCTTTTTCGGAAACAAATTGCCGAACATGTCTTTGATATTAACATCCATCTCTTCAAGTCCCGATGCTGAAAAAATTTCAACGACCGGGATGTTTTGTTGGGTTATTTCTAACTCGACTTCACGATCATTGAGTTTGCCTTCGCGCAACATGCGGCGAAGTTTTTCACGCGTCGCTGCAGCAGATTCAGTAACGGTTGCGGTATCGGAAGCCATATCATTGTGCTGGCTTGGCGATGATCGTGTCGAACGACGGGGTGGCGGTGGCAACAGGAGATCGAGAATTTTTTCTTCAGCGATTTCCCGAGAGCGTGCCTGTACCTTTTCCGTTTCTTCATCTTTGACCTGTTTGACAGCAAGTTCGGTCAGATCGCGAATCATGGATTCTACATCACGGCCTACATACCCAACCTCAGTAAATTTAGAGGCCTCGACTTTCAGAAATGGCGACTGAGCAAGCTTTGCCAAGCGACGAGCTATTTCGGTTTTTCCGACACCTGTCGGACCGATCATGATAATGTTTTTTGGCGCGATTTCATCCCGTAAATCTTCAGGAACCTGCTGCCGGCGCCAGCGGTTTCTCAGGGCGATAGCAACTGCACGTTTTGCGTTGTCTTGACCGATGATGTACTTGTCAAGTTCTGCAACAATTTGACGGGGTCGCAGCACATTCATTTCCGATGTAGTTTCCACAGAATCAGTGACCTCCCAGCAGCGTTAAAGTTCGTCAATGGTAATGTCGGTATTAGTATAGATACAAATATCAGCGGTAATCTTCAATGCTTCTTCGACAATCTGGCGGATGCTTAAATCAGTATGTTTCAGGAGCGCCCGTGCCGCTGCAAGTGCGTACGGCCCACCTGACCCGATGGCTGTTACGTCGTCGTCGGGTTCAATTACATCACCTGTGCCCGATATGATAAACAGATGTTCTTCATTGGCAACGATTAAGAGTGCTTCAAGGCGCCGGAGTATTTTGTCCGAACGCCAATCTTTGGCAAGCTCCACTGCAGCACGGGCGATATTCCCACTGTATTGGTCGAGTTTTTTTTCAAATTTTTCAAACAGCGTAAACGCATCGGCGGTGGCACCGGCAAAGCCTGCAAGCACTTTATTCTGATACAGCCGTCTGATTTTCCGTGCCCTGTGTTTGAGCACCGTTGTGCCAAATGTTACCTGACCGTCACCACCGATGCAAACCTTATTATTGCGTCGGATCGCGAGAATTGTCGTGCCTCGAGGACGTGCCATTAAATTATCGTTCCTGTTATCTGCACCGGGGATGTGCACGGTCATACACCTCCATTAAGTGATCGATGTTCAAATGTGTGTATTTCTGGGTTGTTGAAAGACTTCGGTGACCGAGCAGCTCCTGTATTGTCCGGATATCGGCACCTGCATTGAGCATATGGGTGGCACAGGAATGCCGCAGTGCGTGCGGACTGATCCGATGGTGCATGCCGCAGCGAAGCATGTATTTATCAACAATGCGTGCAATGCTCCGTTCGGTAAGTCTGCCACCAAAACGGTTTAAGAAAACCGGTGTGCCTAACAGATCAGCTCCCCTTGTTGCCTGAGCGCTGCTACGACTTAAATATTCTTTAAGCCGGGCTCGTGCTGGTGTGCCGAGTGGAACGATTCGTTCTTTGCGCCCTTTTCCTGTAACCCGGAGCATGCCGGCGTCAGGATCTGTCGTTTCTCGATTCATCCTCACAAGTTCGCTGACCCTGATTCCTGTTGAATAGAGCACTTCAAGGATCGCTTTATCGCGGCACTGCTCAAGGGTTTCCGCAGGGACCGAATCAAGAAGTGCAAACATTTGATCAACCGTTAAATAGCGCGGCAGCGGCCGCTCGGTGCGTGGCATTTTTATGCTTCGAGCCGGATTGTGTTCAATGATACGGCGCCGAACTAGAAACCTGAAGAACGACCGCAGACACGATAGTTTTCTGGCCTGAGATGACCGCTTGTTTTTTTTTGCAACATGAGCAAGGTAAGCACGGATTGCAAAGCTCTCAAGCGATGTTACCGATGCGTTTTGTATCACCCCACTGTCATGCACAAAGGCTGCAAATTCCCGTAAATCCCGCAGATAATTTCTGCAGGTATGCGGTGAAGCATTGCGTTCGATTACTAAATACTGAGAAAATTCTTGAATATATTGCTCAAGCATAATCAAATAGAGCTCATAAAAAAACTAATAATAATCCTTTTCTTATTGCTTCGCAACGATAAAAACCACCTGTATCCGCAGAACAAGAGTAATATAATTTGTATTGCGAGGCAGGCTATTGTATGTATATTTATTGTTAGAATCTCTCACCCTTTTATTTACTGTTTTTCCATCAGGAGGACAGTGTATGTACTTAATACAGCGATATGCTTTATTTTTTTTCCTTATTGTCTGTTTTTCCCTTATTGGGTGTGGAGGGAATGCATCATCGCCGTTTAAACATGTGCGCACCTCTCCTAAGCTGAAACCTTTTTCGTCCTGCGAAAGTCTCGAGACAGCACTTAAAGAACATTTGAAGCAAGAAATGCGCGTCTATCTTGAGCAGGTGCGTGATATTCGCTATTACGGGTATGAGGGCGGAGACAAAGATGCCCCCACCAATGAGGGAGACAATCGTGAAGAAGGGGTTGATTATTCCGGTACCAACAACCAAGAAACGGGTGTTGATGAAGGCGATATAGTGAAGACGGATGGATATGCCCTCTATGTTCTCAGCGGAACGACATTGCAGGTGCTCGGAATTCCTGAATTCGGACAGCTTACCCAAGAGAGCTCGCTGAAGATTGAAGGCCAGCCGTTACAGTTGTTGATCTATAAGCAACGGTCAGGCGGCAGGGCAGTACGGGCAGTTGTGTTTTCCTCTGTTTGGACGGATATGCTTGCAAAAGACCATCCGCTCATGTCTGCGTTGATAAGCGGCAGAACATTGTATGGTGGCGCACTTGATGGCGTTTACCCCTGCTATGGGTTGACAAAGCTCACGGTAATCGATCTTACTGATATATCTGCGCCGACCGTCATTCGAGAGGTATACGTTGAGGGTTATTATCAGACAAGCCGTGCCATTGGGTCTGTTATACGTATGGTCTCCTATGCGTGGATGGATATTGCAGGACTACGTTATTGGCCCGAGATACCTGAAGAGTATTACTCATCGGATAACCAAACATGGCGTGATCGGGTATGGCAGGAGGCTATCCAGAAGACAGTCGACTATAACAATGCCTTGATCGACAGCGCAACATTGTACGATCTTGTTCCCCGCATGTATGAAATGGTCGAAGACGGTCAGGTTATTATCTATGACCCTGCTTCTACTATGTGTGCTCAATTTACTATTGCGCAGGACGGTATGAGCCGCGGTTTCACGTCGCTGCTGAGCCTTGACCTTGCTGATGATGCCGCAGCTCTTGATAGTGATCTTATCGTAAGTACGTGGAGCACGGTCTATGCATCGGCACAGTCGCTGCTTATTGCCGAACCGGCGCAGGACTGGTGGTGGTATTGGAACAACACTACCTACGATGAAGCAACCAATATTCATCGTTTTGCCCTTGACCCTGAGGGAACGGCACAATACACCGGAAGCGGCCGTGTTGATGGCACAATAGAAAATCAGTTCTGCCTTTCAGAACACAACGGTGTGGTCAGGGTTGCGGCAACAACCGGCACGTGGCGGAGGTGGTGGGAACAGAATCAAGAGCCGCCCGAAACTCATATTTTTGTGCTGCAACACGGTGATAATGCGACCCTTAATGTAACTGGCACGGTGAGCGGCATTGCCAAAGGTGAGCATTTGTGGGCAGCCCGTTTCATCGGAGAGAAAGCGTATCTTGTCACGTTTCGCAACACAGATCCGCTGTGGACTGTTGACCTGAGCGATCCGGCTCAACCCAAAGTCATCGGAAAACTTGAAGTGCCCGGTGTAGCAACCTATATTCATCCGCTCGATGATGCCCATTTATTGACGGTCGGATATGGTGGTGATGACCAAGGGCTTGACGGATCAATTCATGTTGCCTTGTTTGATGTGCATGATATGAGTTCACCTCAGCTTATTGACACCCACGCACTGCATGCTGTTGATGAGGACAATCAGACATCATCATGGGGATGGACCGAGGCACTCTATGAACATAAGGCTTTTCAGTACTGGCCGCAGAAAAAGATGCTTGCCATACCATTAAGTGCATCAAAATTCATCGACCGTGGTGCGGAGGGAGTTGTATATGAATATGTAAGTACGCTTCGGCTTATTTCCGTTGATGCTATGAGCGGTTTTACCACTTATGGAACGATTGACCATTCTTTGTTTTTTAATAGCGAAGGATTATCATACTGTTGGTGTTATCATGATATAAGGCGTGCAATTTTTATGGGGAATTTTATCTATGCACTTAGCGAGCGCGGTGTTACGGCTCATAACCTTGACTCGATGAAACAAACAGCATCTCTGTCATTACCCGGAACCGAGTGCCAAGCAATGAAACAGTATGGATTGCGAAACGGCATAGCAAATACGATTCTAGAACGTCATGCAGGGAACATTTATGCCGAACGGGGGAAATACAGATAGAAGTCAAAGGGTGCGGCGTTGTTCGAGAAGGGATTTTTCATACATTTCAGCTTCAAAATAATAATATGCGCCGGTTTCCGGAAAATCGTTTTGAATGCGCCGGAGCAGCGGTATTAGGGTTTCAATATTCCCGTATTGAAGTTCTGCTTGAAATTTATCTATTAGTGCTAATTTTTCAGCAAGTCGTACCCGCTGTGTGAAAAAATGCTCCATGGCACCGATCTGCAATTCCTTGAGCATGATTTTTTTGAGCAGTCGGAAAGTATGCTGTTCGAGGTCTGCAAATAAAACCGTCAGCCATGATTCAATATTCATTCCTGAAACCCAATACGGCGGACAATAGTAAGAATAATACCCTTTGTTAAGCTCGGTAAGGCGATCCATCAGACCATAAACATCTTCGGGGGTAAACGTGCTTGTACACCACTGACTCGCCGCGCAATGAACTTGATAGTGAAACCCCATTTTTCTGAGCACCGGGTGCCCGTGGAGCCGGCACACCAAAGCTCGTCGTTCGTAAACGCTGCATTTGTTATCAGGTGTTTGGAATCTGCAGAGCATGTTGCCGTGATATTCGGGATGTGCAGGAACGATTCGGGAAAGAATTTGCTGCAATGTGTCGGGTCGGGAAGTGAGGGGGAACATACAATAGCAAAATTCTATCAGTGTCATATGCGGGCTGACGCAGCATTGACCACAAGCTTCACAGGGAATATCGGGAACGGCGTTATAGATTTCTTCTTGAAGGGCTTGGTAGGCAGACGACAGTATACCCATGCAGAAGGCGCCTCCCTGCGCCGATCATAAAATTTTTGTAGACATATCCGCTTAACGTATCGGCAAAGCGCAATAAATTCTTAAGTGGTGGTAATACGGTAAGTTTTTATGACGGGTTGAGGATGTCTTTGACGTGTTGCTCAATTATTTCTTGTGCCCGGCTGGCCGTCACAGCAGGCACGATTTCAAAACAGGATATATGTCGGGGATGATTTTTGAATAGGGGTAATGTAGTTGCAGGTGGGCAAGCAGCGATTTCGTTTACTATTTTTTTCTGTTTTTTAGGAGTTTGTTGTTTTTTCATATGAAGATACTCTTTTATCTACAACATAAGCAATCAAATACTGTACCAACTTATTATCTCATCTGCAAAAAATAATTTGTAATGTTATTTCGCTATATTATATATGGTGCCCGAGATGGATATTAAAAATGCAAAGAGGCATATATTGCCGGATCATTGGCACTTTTTGATACATTGTGCGTTATAAGTGACATCAGGAAATAGTTATAATGGAGTCGGGACCCCCAACGATTACTGTTATCAAAAACAAAAATGCTGCTCGAGCAGTTGCAGCAGCGCTTGCATCGCTTTCTGCTTGGGATATAGCTATAAAAAGCCATTCCCATATCCTCATTAAAGTAAATTTGTGTGGTGGGGTTGCTGGTGAGCCGGGGTCGTATACATCAGTCTCTGTTTTGGAGGCGGTACTCGCCGAAGTATCCTCATTTGCAATGCCGCTCTATATAGGCGAGGCGGACTGTAGCTTCAATGATGCGGAGCATATGTTTACAGCGCTGAACATATACGCATGTGCGAAGCGCTACGGTGCCCGTGTGGTTAATCTCAGCAAGGGCACTTGGCTTGATCTCCCTGTCCCTAGTCCTTTAAACATGAAAAGCGTACGCGTTGCCGAGGTGTTTCACAATGCTTTTATTATCAGTGTTCCGGTATTGAAAACTCATCCATGGACAAATGTAACCATCACGATGAAAAATATGTACGGCGCCATATATCCGCGAGAAAAGTCGGTTTATCACAGCGGTCTTGATGAGAATATTGTCGATATTAACAAAGTGATCAAGCCGCACCTCAGTATTGTCGACGGAACAGTTGCCGTAGTTTCCGGCGGCTTTAAATACGGTTTATGGGTTGGGTCTCCGCCGACACGTCTTGATTGCATAATTGTCGGCCAAGATCCGGTTGCTGTTGATGCTCTCGGGGCTAAGATTCTCGGGCATGACCCTGACCATATCGGTTACATTAAAAAAGCTGCACAGCAAAGATTGGGAATATGCAAAATTGAGGACATCAACCTCACGGGCAATGGGGTGTCGCTGTTAGCATGACAGGCGGTTATACCTGCAGTCAATGAGCAGTATTGTGGTGAAGAGAAGCTGGAATGATATATTGGGCTACAAACGACTGCATTAACGGGTGGTGAGGACTTGATAATAGCTCCTCAAGCAAGCCTTGCCATAGCAGTGGTTGTATATCGCGTGGCATGAGTGAGAGCATCATACGGCAGCGTTCCCATTCAATGGAAAGTCCCCGTGTGTATTGTTTTTCACATATATCGGGCGGTATCATGAGCCGACGCCAGTAACGCATAAGGGTTTCGGCAAATCCCATACCCACACCTTTATAAAATGCGATTTGAAGAGGCTGATTAAGCGTCCGACCAAAACTGCTGTCGAGCGGATAATCAGCTTGCTGCAGCGGATCAAACAGCATTTCGGCACCAACCAGCATACCGATACCTGCAGCAACATCTGCCTGATAGCGGGGGTCAATATTTATGACGGCATTATAAAGTTGTATGAAGCGTTTTTCAGGGGTATATGCTGCCGTTTCACGGTTAAACGCATCAAGAAAATCTTTATAAAACCATTGTTCTGATGATGGCATGTTACGCAATAGCACTTTTTCGTTCACAAGCGCCGGGTAATATTTATATCCTACATGCCGATATCCCCAAAGGCGGTACAACATATGAGGTCTTTTCTCTTTACAGTATTCGAGAAGGGGCTTCAGTTTTTCATACGGGGTATCCTGTGCTAGCCGTACGATACCGTACATAAAGTCTTTTATGTAACGCTCCGGGATGGCAGCAAATTCGGCATCTAATGTCGACATTGGCTCAGGAGACTTCAGTGCTTCTGCCCCGATGTAGGTTCCGAATGCCCGATATGCTTCCCCACGGTGCGATTCAGGATAGTTCAGAACGAGGTTATGAATCGCTGTTTTCTGAGGCGGGGCAAAATCACCCAGAATAAATTTTGGTGCAAACTGGTCATAATTAAAACCTGTGTATAGAAATATGTTGCCAAAAGATGTCCGATCGCAAAGTGTAGCCGTTTTGTACACAGTAACCAATGAAAAGAATATAGTAATTATTGCACCGACATATGTCAGTATGGTTTTTCGGGCAGCCGCAAGCAGGGAGAGTGCAGATGCAACGGTGGCAAAATAAAAAGGAAAGAGTATATGGAGCCAACGATAGCGGATGATATCAGGTTCGTTAAATGTTGCAAACAAGCCAACAAACGGCCAGTACTCAAACGGTGCAACACGCATTGGTGAAAGGCTCAGACACACAAGAAAAAAGACGGGAAACAGCCCGCAAAACAGAGCCTGCATCAGGGCAGGAGGTAATGTTTTAAACAATCGCAGCCGAATGCCATTAATGCTTTTCGATGCAAAAACCAGGATACAGCATAGTGATACGAGTATGAGAAGTGAAAAAAGAATCGAGACGATGCCGATAGATCGTGATGGATAGTTGTAGCCTAAAGAATGTGGCACGGAAAAAAGAAAGTTCTGCAAAAAGGCTCGGATATCAATGCCCGCATCTTTAATGATCGATTTTAAAAACATGCTGCCGGTGCGGGAGGACAGTGAGCGGAGTATCCATGGAGAAAAACCGATGATGCTCCCTATGCACAATATCCCTATGTTCTTTAGTTGTAACTGATGATGATATACGCCGATGAAGCACAGTATGCAAAAACTTATAAAAATGATATATGTATAAAATAGATAAACTCCGCATCCGGCAATAAGACCTGAGAAAAACCACAGCACTGCTGAGTTCTGATGGTGGTGCGAATAGAGTATTTTAAAAAGAAGCAGTATCTGCAGTGCAATGAGTGGACATATAATATGATGTGAGCTGATGGTTCCGAGCAAATTTAATCGTGCAAAGGTGAGCGGTGGAAGGGCATATAGTAAAAAGAAAATAAAAGCTGAAAGTTTTCCTTGATATGATGTCAAAAATAAAAACCATATTATTAAGGTGATGAGTGCAGATGTAAGGGCAAACATTTTTGTTGAAAACACGGATCGGCCAAAAAGTTTAAAATAGGGGACCAGCAACAACCCCTCGGCCAGCACATCACCAGACCGGTTTAAGTATTCATAGGCAAAAAGAGGTGCTCTGATATGGCCTTCAAGAATATCACACGCTAAGACGCCGCTTACCGTCTCATCAAAATACGGATGTGCAACATGTGATGGTGCAAACAGCACAAGGCTCATACGTTGGAGCAGAAAAAGCAGTACGAATAAAAGAAGGGTTATAAGGAAAAAGCGCTGCTTCATAATCTCGCTTTGTTTGACCCTATGAACGGTTATGGACCAAAGGACGCATTATAGAGTGTTTTATTAAAGTTCTTTCTCTGTTCTTACGATAGACAGTAAACAACATGCATTTTAGCAAAGTATTATGATTTAAACTTTTATAGGATACCGTAATGATCGATATTGTTGCAAGAAAAACAACGTCGTTCATACCTAAAAAGATTTCACGTGATCAGGCAAAAGATACAGGGATGGCAATAACATTGCTTTGCTTGCTACTAGGGTGGTTTGGGAATGTTCGTAATTTTTTTGCGGCCGCTATTGTTAGTTTGCTCATTACTATGATTGTACCGCAGGCGATGAATCCGATCGCAAAGTTTTGGTTTGGGTTTTCTCACCTGCTGGGCACTATTATGTCAACCATTATTTTGTCACTCATGTTTTTTGTCATTGTGACACCTATTGGTGTAGTTCGACGTCTTGCAGGCCATGATTCTTTGCAGCTTAAAAAGTGGAAAAAGGGGAAGGAGTCTGTTTTTAAAGTACGTGAACATACGTTTACGGCATCTGATATCAAACATCCATACTAATGAGGTGCTTGATGGATTTTCTGAAGGATTTATGGGGTTTCCTTAAAGTTCGCAAAAAGTTTTGGTTGTTGCCGATTATTCTAACCCTTCTATTGTTTGGTGCGCTGATTGTATTTACAAGCGGCTCGGCTGTCGCTCCGTTTATTTACACCCTCTTTTAATCAAGAAAGGCTTTTTAATGAAAGAGGCAATACTCGGGCTGTCTGCTTATTACCATGATAGTGCAGCTGCCTTGATTGTTGATGGTGAGATTATTGCTGCTGCACACGAGGAGCGATTTACCCGAAAAAAACATGATAGTTCTTTTCCCACGAATGCCGCACGCTATGTACTTGATGAGGGAGGTGTTTCGCTTAATGATCTTGCCGCAATTGCGTTTTATGATAAGCCTTATTTAAAATTTGAGCGGCTTCTAGAGACATACCATGGTTTTGCTCCTCGAGGACTTCGAAGTTTTTTGGCAGCGATGCCGGTTTGGATTAAAGAGAAGCTTTTTATGCGAAGCATGCTTCACCGTGAGCTTGCGAAACTCGGAAGTGGAAGACCTGAAATTCTGTTCCCGGAGCATCATTTGTCGCATGCTGCGAGCGCTTTTTTCCCCTCGCCCTTTGAAGAAGCGGCGATTCTGACAATCGATGGTGTTGGTGAATGGGCAACATCGACTATTGGGCATGGGGAAGGCAACAGAATTACTATCCTGCGTGAGCTCGAATTTCCGCATTCACTTGGGCTTTTTTATTCTGCAGTTACCTATTATTGTGGATTTAAAGTCAATAGCGGTGAATATAAGCTGATGGGACTTGCCCCATACGGTATTGCTACATCCTTTCAAACCACGTCATACAGGCAAAAAATGCTCGATCATCTTATTGATATTCGGGATGATGGATCGATCCTTTTAAACATGGAGTATTTTAATTATCCCACTGGTCTCACGATGTGTTGCGACGAAAAATGGGAGCGCTTATTCGGTATTCCTCCTCGGAAACCGGAAAGTGAATTAACCCAGCAATATATGGATTTTGCTCTCGCAGCCCAGCAAATTACGGAAGATGCGCTCTTCAAGATGGCTGATACGGCAAAAAGCCTTACTGGAAGCCGTTATCTTGTTATGGCAGGCGGTGTTGCACTGAACTGTGTTGCAAATGGAAAACTGCTGCGGCGCGGTACTTTTGATGATATTTGGATTCAACCTGCAGCAGGTGATGCAGGAGGTGCGGTTGGTGCGGCGTATGCCGTCTGGCATATCGGAATGGAAAAACTACGGCAAGTTGTTAGGGGAACCGATGCCATGAAAGGGGCATATCTTGGCCCTGCATACAGTGCTGCTGATATAGAAAAAGTTGCGCGACGGTTTCATGCTCCATTTCATTACTACGATAATTTCGATAAGCTCTGCTCAGAAGTGGCTGATATACTTGATCAGGGTCATGTGGTGGGATGGTTTCAGGGGCGTATGGAATATGGGCCACGGGCACTTGGTAATAGGAGCATTTTAGGAAGCCCGTGCAAGCCTGATATGCAGAAAAAACTTAATTTAAAAATAAAATACCGAGAAGGGTTCAGGCCTTTCGCACCAGCGGTCATGGAGGAGGAAATTGCAACGTATTTTGACCTTGACCGTCCTTCACCATACATGTTGCTTGTGGCGCCGGTCCGCGAAGATCGCCGAAAGCCGCTCCCGCCGGATTACGATACGTTAAAACTTTTCGACCGTCTGTACCATTTGCGTTCCGATGTTCCCGCAATTACCCACATTGATTATTCAGCGCGTATTCAGAGTATTAATAAACAGACAAACGA
>JAOAHH010000093.1 GCA_026415325.1 Thermodesulfobacteriota bacterium
GCTGTCTGCGAAGCGCGGCTGCGGGAATTCTTTGCGCTGAGCAGCACGATCGCCCGCGACGATATAGGCCAAGCCTTTGCATTCAAGCTGCATCAGTTCATTGCACAGGGACAGTCGCTGTTCGCAACGCTTGAGAGCGGCAATACCCGCGAATTTTCATTTGAGGGTCAAGTTCAGGCAAGCGGCGGCAGGCTGTTCGCACCGCTCAGGTTCTGCCGCCAGTGCGGTCAGGACTATTATCACGTGATCAGGGAAGAAGCGAGGTTTGCCCCGCATCCGCTCGGTATGGAATCCGATGAGGATGAAACCAATCCCGGCTATCTTATGCTCGCGCCGGAGGAAAATGACTGGAGCGAGGAGCAGATTCCCGAAGAGTGGTTTGACAGCCGCGGCAGACTCAAGCGCACATGGCGCAACCGTGTACCGCAGGCAGTGTGGGTTGCCCGGGATGGAAGTTTCAGCACAAACGCCCGCGAAGGGGCTGTCAAAATGTGGTATCAGCGCGCACCGTTTTCGCTTTGCCTTCGGTGCGGCGAATTTTATACTGGCCGCGAGCGGGAATTTACAAAACTCGCATCGCTTTCCAGCGAGGCACGCTCGAGCGCAACAACCATTCTTGCTACATCCCTTTTAAGACACGCTGCACGCACTCAAACTGCCAGGGATAAACTGTTGTCCTTTACCGACAACCGTCAGGATGCCTCACTGCAGGCAGGCCATTTCAACGACTTCATCCACATCAGTCTATTGCGCTCAGCGCTGTATAGCGCCTTACAGAAACATAATGAGCTCACGCCTGATAGGGTGGCACGGGCAGTCGTTAAAGAGTGCGGGTTGACCATACGGGATATTGCCAAAAACCCCGAACTTGATCCTGATTCGCAGGCAGCGCGTGATGTTTGGCTGGTGTTTACCGAACTGACCGAGTATCGGCTCTATGAAGATTTGAGACGCGGATGGAGAGTTGTACAGCCGAACCTTGAGCAGGTCGGCCTGCTGCGTATTGCTTATCGGGGGCTTGCGGAATGCTGTAGCAATGATAACCTTTGGCAATTTCACCCGATTATCGCGGCAGTTCAGCCATCGGAACGGGAGACTATAGTGAGGGCTGTGCTTGACCAGTTCAGGCGAAAGCTCGCCATCAATGCGCGTGTGTTGCAAGAAAACAGGCAGCAACAGCTCCGTCGGCGATGCGAGCAACATTTGAACGAATTTTGGGGACTTGATCCGGAGGTCAATGAACTGCGCACCGCCACACAGTTTGTGCGCTCCGGGCAATCGCAGCGCATGGTTGAGGGTTTTAGTCTGGGCTCCCGCACTCTGATTGGAAAATTATTGAGAAATCGGCTCGGTCTTCCGGCTGATGGTTACTTGGCGTTTCTTGACCCGCTGCTTGAGCTTCTGGTACGGCAGGGATTCCTTGTCCGTCTCCAACCGGTTGATGATCATCAATTGTTTCAGCTCGATGCTGCATGTCTTGTGTGGCAGGCGGGTAACGGTACACCGCCGCCTGATCCGATCCATGCCCGCCGCGCCGAGGGAAGCGGCTATGCTGATGTCCTGCCGCGAATAAATGCTTATTTCCAGCGTTTTTACTGTGAATCTGCTGCTGTTCTTGCAGGTTTTGAGGCGCGCGAGCACACGGCGCAGGTCGTACGATCCGGGGAACGGGAACGACGCGAGCGGCGTTTCCGATGGGACGAAAACGACAGAGACCGGGCAGCTGAACTCGGACGACGGCTTCCTTATCTGGTCTGCTCGCCGACCATGGAGCTCGGGATTGACATCGCAGACCTTGATCTTGTTCATTTGCGCAATATACCGCCCACGCCCGCAAACTACGCCCAGCGCAGCGGCCGCGCCGGCAGGCAGGGGCAGCCTGGTCTTGTGTTTGCCTATTGCGGCGCGCTCAACAGCCACGATCAATATTTCTTCAGACGTCGCGAGGAGATGGTTGCCGGCAGCGTGCGTCCGCCGCGGCTCGACATCACCAACGAGGCGCTGGTACGCGCGCATCTGCATGCGGTGTGGCTCGCGCAAACGCGGCTACCGCTGGGAAACTCCATCGAGCAGGTTATTGATACCAACAGCGATGACTTACCCCTGCGCGAAGAGGTTGCTGCAGCGATTCAACTGAACGAAGCAGCGCGCGCAGAAGTTTTTGAGCACATGCAGCGGATTCTATCGGCTGATATGGGGGTGTTGCGCTCTGCAGGCTGGTTTCATGATTCGTGGATCAATGGTGCAATTGACGAAGCGCCGCGCAGGTTTGACGAGGCATTCAACCGGTGGCGGGAACTCTATCGCGCGGCAACACGGCAGTTCATTGAAGCGCAGCAGGCGCTTATGCGCGCCCGGCGGTCGGATGAACAACAGGAGGCAAATCGGCGCCAGCAGGAGGCGCTGCGGCAGCGTAATCTATTATTACAAATTGATATCCCTCGGGAGGAGGGTGATTTCTATCCATATCGCTATCTTGCAAGCGAAGGATTTTTGCCCGGGTACAATTTCCCCGCATTACCGGTGCGCGCATGGGTGCCGCGCGACCAGGGCGAACTTATCTCCCGGCCACGGTTTATTGCGCTCCATGAGTTTGCGCCGGGAAACATCATTTACCACGAAGGCACGAAATGGGAATGCGTTGCGTTTCAATCCCCGCCCGGCGGATTGGATGAACGCCGCAGCCGAAAGAAATTGTGCCGTACCTGCGGCGCATTCTGCGATGATGATTGCGACCTCTGCCCTGCCTGTAACACACGGTTTGACGGACAGAACAGTCTGTTGGTAAGCGTGCTTGATATGCCCAATGTGCGAACCCGGCGACGGGAACGCATTACCTCGGAGGAGGAGGAACGAATCCGCCGCGGATACAGCATTGAAACCTGTTACCGGTTTGCTCCCGAAGAGGGCCGCCAACGTATGATGCAGGCTGATGTGATGTTTGACGACGCTCGGATTTTGCAGCTCATTTATGCGCCGGCAGCAACACTATTGCGGATCAACCATGGCTGGCGCACCTCCGGTGCGAAGGGGTTTGCTGTAGATTTTGAAAGCGGTGAAGCAATGATCGAAAGCGCAAATCCCGAGAGGCGGCCGACTCGACCGCAAAGGATTGAAACCGTACGCCTTGCGGTACAAGGCACCCAGAACCTACTTTTGGTGCGTTTTGCTCAGCCAGCGCTGCGCGACAATGTGACGCTTGAAACAACGCTTCAGTATGCGCTGCAGCGCGGGATCGAACAGGCTTTTCAACTTGAGGAATCCGAGCTTGGCAGCGAACGCATCGGACGAGGGGACTTTCGATCAATCCTTTTTTACGAGGCATCGGAAGGAGGATCAGGTGTTTTACGGCGTATGATCGAGGAAGCTGACGCAGTTGCACGCGTTGCACGCGAGGCGCTGGAGCGGTGCCATTTTGATGTACAAAATAATGATCTGAAGCCTCAATGCCAGGCAGCGTGCTATGAATGTCTGCTGAGCTTCGGCAATCAAAGGGATGCGCTGTATATCGATCGCCATGCTGTGCTTCAAACACTTCTCAATCTTGCTACAAGCCGCACGCTGCCGAGGATCGATGGCCGCGACTGGCACGCGCATCTGTCATGGCTGCGATCCTTGACAGACTCCCGATCAGAGCTTGAGCGTCGATTTTTAGATGCATTGGCCGCCGGCAATCACCGGCTTCCCGATGAAGCGCAAAAGGCGA
The DNA here is from genome assembly GCA_026415325.1 of Thermodesulfobacteriota bacterium. Taxonomy (GTDB): domain Bacteria; phylum Desulfobacterota; class WTBG01; order CAIYCZ01; family CAIRTM01; genus JAOAHH01. Next base: position 3,707 of record JAOAHH010000093.1, read on the forward strand.
TTGATGATCCGCGATGCATCCCGGATTTCTTTTATGCCCCGAATGTGTGTGTTTTTTGCGACGGCTCTGTGCACGATACGCCTGCGCAGGCAGCGCATGATAGGCAGATACGGCATGAACTCAAACAGCGCGGCTACCGGGTCATTGCTATTCGCTATGGCAAAGATATCAATTTGCAAATCGCCCAGTGGCCGGAAGTGTTTGGGAGCTCGCGGCACTCATGATACGGGAGTATCCGAAGCCTCTTCTTGTCCTTACCCGGGATCAAGCACGTGGTGTTACCTGTAAAGAAGCGCGTGTGCTTCATGCGTATGAATGGCTATTCGGCAGGGAGTTTCAGTAATGATGATCTTTTATCCGCGAATATTACGGCAGCGAGGATCGTTCAGGCTCAGCCGTGACAACCGAAAAAAGTGAAGGGTCAGGTCTTGAATTATTATGTTCTCTCAAAAAGTGAAGGGTCAAAAAAGTGAAGGGTCAGGGCTTGAATTATTATGTTCTCTCTGTTTGATTCAGCGAACACCAAAGCCTTGAGAATACACCTGGACAGGCGAGGAATATAGGCACAACTAAAAAGTGCACAGGAAGCGTAATATAAGCCGAGGGAGCAGTCACCCGCCGTTGGGGCTGCTCCCTCGGGCGTTTTTGTCTTAAACGAATCCTACCCCTTAATCCGCTTTGGCTGGCACAACAGATTTTTTTGCACCGCAACCCTGCCACATGCATCGCAGAACCACTGCACCTCGTCCTTTTTCGGCATACAGATATGACGCGGGTCTGATGCAACCATACCGCAAAATTCACACACATAGGTCGGCTCGTATTTCCCCGGATTGCACAGGTGCTTTGCCTGTGTGGTAACCTTGCCGCAGGTTTTGCATGCATACACTTTTTTTGCCGCTGCTTTTTTGGGTGCTGCCTTTTTTGTCTGCTGCTTTGTCGCCATACGCTTTCTCCTTCTATTAATGGAAAAATCGTTTACTTTGCATATCATCTATAAACGTTGTTTTGTCAAGATACAAATAGGTAAAGGATTTAAGAGTTAGAGAGATGGAACGTTCAGAAGTTGAAAAATTCGTCAAAAAAAGTGACAATACCTCTGAGGTTATGAGTCGTCCCCATTAAGGGAGGAAATACGATGAATTCATTTCGTGAGAGAATCATCACCTGGTCACTTCAGCACTGGAAATTGTTAACCGCCATCATGATCATCTTTACCGTCGCGTGTGCGGCCTTCATTCCCTTTATTCGGGTTGATACTGATCCGGAAAACATGCTGCCCTTTGATGAGCCGGTCAGGGTGTTCCATAGGCACAGCAAACAGGTCTTTGACCTGAGCGATATCGTGGTTGTCGGCGTTGTCAATGAACAACACGAGGACGGTGTGTTCAACCCGACGACCCTGACCAATATCTACCATCTGGTGCAGTTCTCTAAAACCCTCCGGTGGCCTGATGAACATGATCCGACAAGGACCGGCGGTGTTGTCGAAGCAGATATTATTGCGCCATCTGAAGTGGATCATATCAGACAAGGCGGCCCGGGTGTTGTTGCCTTTGAATGGCTCATGAACAAGCCGCCAGCATCGCGGGAAGAAGCTCTGGCCGTTCGTGACAAGGCACTGTCAAACCCGCTGTTTAAGGGAACCATGATCTCAGAAGATGGCAAGGCCTTGTGCATCTATCTGCCGCTAACGGATAAAAACCTCAGCTACCGGGTCTATAAAGCCCTGCGAGAGGAAATCGCGAAGTTGCAGGGCACCGAACAATATCACATTACCGGCCTTCCGGTTGCCGAAGACACGTTTGGAGTTGAAATGTTTGTGCAGATGGCCGTTTCTGCGCCCCTTGCAATGCTGACGATTTTTCTTCTCAAGCTCCTTTTTTTTCGAAAACTCATTCTGATTCTTTCACCGATGATCATTGCAATGGTTACGGTGCTCTCAACCATGGGGCTGCTCATCGGCTTGGGATTTCCGGTGCATATTATGAGCTCCATGATACCGATATTTCTCATGCCGATTGCTGTTGTTGATTCGGTGCACATTCTCTCCGAATTTTTTGACCGCTATACCCGCACAAAAGGCCGGCAGCAAACGATCATTGAGGTTATGCAAACCCTGTTCACGCCAATGCTGTATACTTCGCTTACCTCTGCCGCAGGCTTTTTTTCCCTTGCCTTAACGCCTATTCCACCGGTGCAGGTTTTCGGCATTTTTGTTGCCATCGGCATCATGATCGCGTGGGTCTTTACCGTAACATTCGTGCCTGCCTATGTGATGATGATCCCTGAAGCATCTCTTGTGAATTTTGGGCATGCAGTACATGCTGAGCAGTCCCCCACCGTTATGGAACGCATACTCAGAAAGACCGGTGCGTTTACCTATCGGTATGCTCAAACAATTGTCGCTGTGCTCGTTGTGCTAACGGTCATTGCAGTCTGGGGGATTACGCGCATTCAGGTGAACGATAACCCGGTGAAATGGTTTGCACAAAGCCACCCTATTCGGAAAGCCGACATTGCCCTGAACAAACACTTCGGCGGAACGTATATGGCATATCTGATTCTTGACGGCGCCCTGCCGGATAAAATCGACGAATCCGTTCGCACCGCGCTGGAAGAAGGACTTGCCGCGCTTGAACAGCAGCTTCTCGCTGACACCCCGAATGCTGCGCCACTGTTCGAACAAACACGCACGCATCTCAAAAAAATGCTTGCCGAAGCCGCAACACCCCTTGACCTCCTTGACCGCATGATTGCTTTTACACAGGATCAAGCAGCCCGTGCGCCGGATGAAGCCTTTCGCGTCTGGGATGAAATGAGCGCCTTTTTCGGTGTCGAAAAAGAAAAACTTGCTCCTTTTAAGCGACCGGAGGTACTGCGCTACCTTGTTGGATTGCAAAAGCATCTTGAACAAACCGGCCTTGTTGGCAAAAGCTCCTCGGTTGCCGATGTGGTTCGTAAGGTCAACCAGGAATTAATCGACGGCACGCCTGAGCAGTACCGCATTCCTGACAATATCAAAGGCGTTGCAGAATGTTTGCTGCAATATCAAAGCAGCCATAAACCCCATACGCTCTGGCATCTGGTAACTCCTGACTATCTCCATGCCAATATCTGGCTGCAACTGAAAAGCGGCGACAACAAAGATATGGAGAAGGTCGTTAAGGCAGTTAACGATTATGTTGCCCGATTTGCACCTCCCGTGCCCCTCACCCATAACTGGGCAGGCCTCACCTACATCAACGTTATCTGGCAGAAAAAAATGGTCATCGGCATGCTCCAATCGTTCGTGGGGAGTTTTATGCTGGTGTTTCTTATGATGATGCTGCTGTTCCGGTCGGTGCTGTGGGGTATTATCAGTATGATACCGCTCACCATGACCATTGTCGGCATTTATGGCTTCATCGGAATTATCGGCAAGGATTACGATATGCCGGTTGCCGTGCTCTCGGCGCTGACATTGGGCATGGCGATTGACTTTGCGATACACTTTCTTGAGCGGGCACGGGATATGTATCAGCCCGGCAAAACCTGGCGCGAGCTTGCCCCTGATATTTTTGGCGAACCGGCACGCGCTATTGCCCGCAATGTGCTCGTTATTGCCATCGGTTTTTTGCCTTTGCTCGCAGCGCCGCTCGTGCCGTATAAAACAGTCGGCATTTTCATCTGCGCTATTATGGCGCTTTCTGGCCTTGTAACGATGCTGGTGCTGCCTGCGCTGATAAAGCTTTTGGAAAAGCGGCTATTTGCACCGTTGACCAAGCCCTTATCAGCCGCGTGCAATTGCGGTCTGTGTATCACAGCGTCCGTAACAGGGGTTATTGTTATCATCTTAAATATTGAGCTCTTTATACATCTAAAAACAAACACGCTGCTCTGGATCAGCGCTGCGGTTGTGCCGGTTATATTCCTTGTGTGCGGGATTATGTCGCGCCGCAACGTTTGTGCACGAATAACACAGCACGACTCGTAACTGTACGGTCAACTGCTCACCACCAAAGGAAAGGATATTGTTATGAAAGCACCATTCACTTTTTTCACCGCGTTCCTTGTTTTTTCTGCGATACATGCCGACGCCGCAGAAAAGGATAGTGTGCCGCCTGTTGATGAAATCGTCACAAGAGCCAATCTCACCGCTTACTATCAGGGCTTTGACGGCAAAAGCAGGGTTGCCATGACCATTACGGACAAACAGGGACGCACGCGCACCCGTGATTTTATCATCCTCAGGAAAACCATCGAGCAGGGAGGCGACCAGAAGTATTTTGTCTATTTTCAAAATCCTGCCGATGTCCGCAAAATGGT
>JAOAHH010000120.1 GCA_026415325.1 Thermodesulfobacteriota bacterium
ATGGTGATGCCGGGGGACAATGTAAGCATGACGGTAGAGTTGATAACGCCGATAGCGCTGGAGAAGGAGCTGCGGTTTGCGATTCGTGAGGGTGGCAGGACGGTGGGCGCCGGCGTCATCAGTGATATCATCGAATAACGGGACCGGGATGCGGATCATGAAATGTAAGGACGGTGTGTATGCGTGATATCATAGCGTTGGCCTGTACCCAGTGCAAACAGAGGAATTACAGTACAACAAAGAATAAAAAAAAGACAACAGGGAAGCTTGAAATTAAGAAGTACTGCAAATTCTGTCATACGCACACCCTTCATAAGGAAACAAAATAAGCAATCCCAAACAAGGGCGCACAATCTCTGATCTTTCCGTTATTTTTTCTGCGCAGTGCCTTTTAGGGAAAACGGTGATAGGCCAGTAGCTCTAACCGGATAGAGCACCGGACTCCAAATCCGGGGGTTGGGGGTTCAAATCCCTCCTGGCCTGCCATTCTTACATATACGCCTTTGGGATGTGGTGAGATGGACATACAGGCAGCGATTGGAAAAACCCGGCAATTTTTCCGGGAAGTGAAGATTGAATTGAAGAAGGTGACCTGGCCGGTCAAAAAGGAAACGGTTGCGTCGACGTCTGTGGTGCTGATCATTGTCATTATTGTGTCGTTTTTTCTTGGGATTGTGGATCTCGCACTGTCGCGGGTGATAAACCTCATTCTGAGTTGAGGAGAGGTATGGCCAAAAAGTGGTACGTCGTACATACCTATTCAGGCTATGAAAATAAAGTCAAAGAAATGCTCGAAGAGCGCATTAAGGCTTATAACATGCAGGATGCGTTCGGAGAGATTTTGATTCCCACCGAGGATGTTGAAGAAATTTTTCGCGGCAAGAAAGGTGAACGCCAGGTAAAAAAGACGACGCGCAAATTCTTCCCCGGTTATCTTCTGGTTCAGGTTGATATGAACAATGAAACATGGCATCTGGTACGCAATACACCACGGGTAACCGGTTTTATCGGTGGCAAAACCAAACCCATTCCGATTCCCGATGAAGGCGTCGAGGAACTGTTGTCAAAAATACGCGATGGTAAACTTCGGCCCAAGATGCTGACCAGTTTTGAAAAAGGCGATGAGGTTGCCATTGTTGAAGGGCCGTTTGCAAACTTCAATGGCGTTGTCGAAGAGGTAAAGCCAGAGAAGATGCGCCTTAAGGTTCTGGTGAGTATTTTCGGGCGTCAAACACCAATAGAACTTGAATATTCTCAAGTTAAAAAGATCAATTAACGCCGCACAGAGCAGAGGAATAAGCTATGGCAAAAAAGGTCGTTACGCAGATTAAGCTCCAGATACCTGCGGGCAAGGCAAACCCTTCACCTCCGGTTGGACCGGCGCTGGGGCAACACGGCGTCAATATCATGGAGTTTTGCAAGGCCTATAATGCAAAAACACAAGACAAAGAGGGGATGATTATCCCGGTTATTATTACGGTCTATAGTGATCGGTCGTTTACCTTTGTAACCAAAACACCGCCTGCTGCCGACCTTTTGAAAAAAGCGGCAGGCATTATCAAAGGATCAGGAGAGCCAAACAAGAATAAGGTCGGAAAAGTTACGATGGCGCAGGTGCAGGATATTGCAAAAACAAAGATGGCAGACCTGAACGCGTGCGATCTTGAAGCTGCTGTTCGGACAATTATGGGGACGGCACGGAGCATGGGTATTGAGGTCGTTGAATAACGATGGCACCGGATGATGCGAGTCAGGGGACAGAAAACAAGTTCAGAAGACGGAGTTGAAGGTGGTGCTGCCTGATGTGATGAAGTGTGCAGGCAGTTCATCGCAACCGGAGAGGTAAAAGGGTATTGCTATGGCACAACATGGAAAAAAATATGTACAAGCAACGGGCCTCGTTGACCGTGAAAAACGCTATCCGTTGGAGGAGGCAATCGATATCGTGAAACGCGCAGCGTACGCACAATTTGATGAAACGGTTGACGCTGCCATTCGTCTTGGGGTCGATGTCAGGAAATCGGACCAAGTCGTTCGGGGGACGGTGATGCTTCCTCATGGTACCGGCAAGGAAGTACGGGTTCTGGTGTTTGCCAAGGGCGACAAGGAGCGGGAAGCACGCGAGGCAGGCGCCGATTATGTGGGTGCCGAGGATTTGGTCGAAAAGATTTCTGGTGGTTGGCTTGATTTTGACAAGACCGTGGCAACACCTGATATGATGGGGCTTGTGGGCAGAATTGCAAAAATACTCGGGCCGCGGGGGATGATGCCCAATCCCAAGCTCGGAACGGTGACCATGAACGTTAAAGAGGTGGTCCAAGAGCTCAAGCAGGGGAAAGTTGAGTTCAAGACTGATAAGGCTGGTATTGTACATGTGCCGGTTGGCAAAGTATCCTTTGAGGCACAGAAACTCTACGATAATATCGTGGCACTTATTGATACGGTAAACCGGCTGAAACCACCGACGAGTAAAGGACAGTATTTGAAAAACATCGTGCTGTCCTCGACCATGGGGCCGGGTGTTAAAGTTGATATTTCCACGATAAAGGCAAATTGAACGCAATAACGTTTTGTAAAGGGTGAGGACAGTGAGCAGAAAAGCACGTGAAGAAGCAGTCGCTGCGCTTGCAGAGCGTCTTGGCAAGACCAAAGGCCTGATCGTGTGTGATTATACAGGGCTGAATGTTGAAAAAATAACGATGCTGCGGCGCCGGGTACGAGATGCCGGTGCAGAATTAAAAGTGGTCAAGAATACGCTTTTAAAGATTGCGACACGCGATACGGCATATGCTGCACTCCATGACATGATGAAGGGGCAGACGGCAATTGCATTTGTTGACGGTGACCCGGCGCACATCGCCAAGGTGCTCACCCAATTTGTCAAGGATAACCCTGACCTACAGTTCCGTGTCAGATCCGGTGTTCTTGAACAGCATCTCCTGCAACCGCAACAAATCGAGCAGATCGGTAACCTGCCGAGCAGAGAGGTGTTACTGGGGCAGCTTGTGGGTGTTTTGTCGGCACCCCTTGCAGGGCTGGTGACGGTGCTTGCGGGCATGCCGCGGAAGTTTCTTTGCGTGCTGCAGGCGATTTCAGAGAAAAAAAAGGCATGACAGTGCGGATGCACAACGGTTGATAACAACGTATTATTTCAGGAGGTCATCACCATGGCAGACATTACCAAAGAGGATGTGATCAAGTTCATTGAAAACATGACGGTGCTTGAGCTTTCGGGCTTGATCAAAGACCTAGAAGAACGGTTCGGCGTTTCTGCAGCGGCGGTTGCGGCGCCTGTTGCAATGGCGGCTCCCGGTGCGGGTGCCGAGCCTGCAAAGGCTGAAGAAAAAACGGAATTCAGCGTCGTGCTCACCGCAGCAGGCGATAAGCGCATTAACGTCATCAAGGTGATCAGGGCGATTACCGGGCTCGGGCTGAAAGAGGCAAAGGACTTTGTCGATGCGCTGCCGAAAACCGTCAAAGAGGGGATCCCCAAAAACGAGGCCGAGGATATCAAAAAGCAGCTTGAAGAAGCCGGTGCTACTGCAGAGATAAAGTAGGCGGGCACTGATAGTATCGTCAATGCGGCGCGGCTTTTTTATACCGGCTGCCGTGTATAGGTGAAAAGTGCACCGAAACGGCGCTTCTCTTTTCTTTACATCACGAGGGTATTCCATGAGCACCATTGGCACGCAAAAACTGCGTTTTCGAAAGAGCTTCAAAGAAACTCCGGATGTCATGACCATACCCAACCTGATTGACATCCAGAAACGCTCTTATGATGCGTTTCTGCAAAAAGATATTGTGCCGCAGGAGCGGAAAAACTGTGGCTTACAGCGGGTGTTTCAAAGCGTTTTTCCGATAAAAAATTACAACGAATCATCCTCTCTTGAATTCGTCAGCTATACGTTAGGGCAGCCAAAATACGATATTGATGAGTGCCGTCAAAAGGAACTTACCTATGCCGCACCGCTCAAGGTGCTGATGCGGCTGGTCAACTATGATGCCGAGACAAAGAATATCCGGGATATTAAAGAGCAGGAAGTGTATTTCGGCGAAATTCCGCTGATGACCGAGCAGGGCACGTTTATTATCAACGGGACCGAGCGGGTCGTGGTGAGCCAGCTCCACCGATCACCCGGGGTGTTTTTCGACCATGATAAGGGCAAGAACCTTTCCAGCGGCAAGTTTCTGTATTCCGCACGCATTATCCCCAGCCGCGGTTCATGGATCGATTTTGAGTTTGATCCCAAAGACATTATTTACGTGCGTATTGACCGTCGCCGTAAATTTCCGGTAACGGTTTTGCTCAAGGCGCTTGGGATGAGCGAGCAGGAACTGCTCAGATATTTTTATACGATTGATGATGTCAGCATCGAAAACGGTACCATCAGACGCACCATGCGCTCTCCGCTTTTCGGCGATGTTCTTGCGCACGAAGATATCATCGATCCCAAGACAAAAGCGGTGTTGGTAAAAAAAGGCAGGAAAATAACCCGTCCGCTTATGAAAAAGATCCGTGAAGCCAAAATTTCCTGGCTTACCATCACCCCCCATGATTTGCTTGAAAAACCCACCTATGTTGCCGAGGATCTGCTTGATCCCGCTACCGGTGAGGTGCTGCTCCCCTGCAACGGTATGCTCACCAAGGAAATACTTGACCGGCTGATGCAGTGTTCTACCACGTTTAAGATTCTCTTCATCGATCATCTCCAAGTTGATTCTTCTTTTCGCGATACCCTTGCCCTTGATAAGGTCAAGAGTCCTGAATCCGCTATCGTTGAGATTTACCGGCGACTGAGACCCAATGACCCGCCGAGTCAGGAAAGCGCAAACCTCTTTTTTAACAAGCTGTTTTTTGACAGTGAGTATTATGAACTTACGGATGTCGGCCGCCTGAAAATAAACGAGCGGCTGAATCTTGCCACACCGCTTGACGTGCAGGTATTGACAAAGGAAGACATTCTCGAGACGGTCAGGATGTTGATCGAAATCAAAAGCGGCCGCGGCGATATCGACGATATCGACCATTTAGGAAACCGTCGGGTACGGACCGTCGGGGAACTCGTTGAAAGCCATTATCGGATCGGCCTTGTACGCATGGAACGTGCGATTAAGGAACGCATGAGCTTGCAGGAAGTCGAAACGCTCATGCCCAACGATTTGGTGAACTCAAAAATGGTGTCTGCGGTCATCAAGGAATTTTTCGGCTCGAGCCAGCTCTCCCAATTTATGGATCAAACGAATCCGCTCGCCGAAATTACCCACAAGCGCCGCCTGAGCGCGCTTGGCCCGGGCGGTCTTACCCGCGAACGAGCAGGATTTGAAGTGCGCGATGTGCATCCAACACACTATGGCCGTATCTGCCCGATTGAGACTCCTGAAGGTCCCAACATCGGTCTTATTGCATCACTGTCAACGTATGCCCAGGTCAATCAATACGGCTTTATCGAGACACCATACCGGAAGGTCGAGCGTGGCAAGGTCACCGATAAAATTGAGTATCTGACTGCGCATCAAGAGGAAAAATTCACCATTGCACAGGCAAACGCTCCGATCGATGACCGGGGCAGGTTTACGACGACAATGGTGTCGGCACGCCGTGGCGGTGAATTTGTTATGGCATCTCCGGACGAGATTGATTACATGGATGTATCGCCCAAACAGCTTGTCAGTGTGGCAGCCTCGCTGATTCCTTTTCTGGAGAATGATGATGCGAACCGCGCCTTGATGGGGTCCAACATGCAGCGCCAGGCTGTACCGCTGCTGCGGACTGAGGCACCGCTGATCGGAACCGGCATGGAACGGGTTGCCGCAAAAGATTCAGGGGTTGTTGTTGTTGCTCGCAGAAACGGCGTGGTGCGCAGTGTGGACGCCGAGCGTATTGTGATCAAGCACGAGGATGATGACGTCGGGATCGGATCTGATGTTGATATCTATAAGTTGACCAAGTACCGCCGTTCCAATCAGAATACCTGCATCAACCAAAAACCGATTGTGCGTGTAGGGGATTATGTCGAGGCAGGTGACATTATTGCCGACGGCCCTGCAACCGAAATGGGCGAACTGGCGCTGGGACGCAATGTGCTTGTTGCCTTCATGCCGTGGGGTGGATACAACTTCGAAGATTCCATTTTAGTCAGTGAAAAACTGATCCGCGAGGATACGTTCACCTCGATCCACATCGAAGAGTTTGAGGTGCTTGCCCGCGATACAAAGCTCGGGAAAGAGGAGATCACGCGCGACATTCCCAATGTGGGCGAAGACATGCTCGCAAATCTTGACGAAAGCGGCATTGTGCGGATCGGTGCCGAAGTCAAGGCAGGTGATATCTTAGTTGGTAAGATTACGCCGAAAGGAGAGACACAGCTCTCACCAGAGGAAAAGCTTTTGCGGGCAATTTTCGGCGAAAAAGCCCGGGATGTTCAGGATACATCGCTGCGGGTTCCAACCGGTGTTGAGGGGACGGTGATCAGTGTTAACATCTTTTCGCGCAAAGGCGTTGATAAGGATGAGCGCACACGGTCGATCGAAGATGAAGAACGGGCGCGGCTGCTTAAGGATCAAGAGGATCAGATCCGGATTCTAAGGGAAAGTGTCAACAAACGACTCAAAAAAATGCTGGTCGGCAAGGTGGTTGCAAAGAAGTATGAAGACGAGAAGAAAAAGAAGGTTATTTTCCCCAAGCATCACGTGATCACTGAGGAAGACGTTGACCGGCTGCCGATCAGCAAATGGGTCAATGTGCCGATTGTTGACGGCGATGACCTTGCTGAAAAGATTGAAAAAATCAAGGATACGCTTGATGAGGAGATTAACCTCCTTAAGGTTATTTTTGAGGAAAAAATCGAAAAGATAAAGCAGGGCGATGAACTGCCACCCGGTGTCATTAAGATGGTCAAGGTCTGCCTCGCGGTCAAGCGAAAACTCTCTGTCGGCGATAAGATGGCAGGTCGGCACGGCAATAAGGGCGTTCTGTCACGGATCCTACCAATCGAAGATATGCCGTATCTTGCCGACGGAACACCGGTTGATATTGTGCTTAATCCGCTCGGTGTTCCTTCCCGTATGAACGTGGGGCAGATTCTCGAGACCCATCTCGGATGGGCTGCAAAAGGTCTCGGTGCGAAAGTACAGGAATTGCTTAATGCTCATGTTGCACCCGAGAAGCTGCGCAAAAAGATAAAAGAAATCTTCGGCACCAAGGAGGTCAGTCACATCGTTGACGGGCTTGATGACGATCAGGTGCTGGCGGTTGCGCGCAAGCTCGGAGCAGGCATTCACATGGCAAGCCCGGTATTTGAGGGGGTTAAAGAACCGCAAATTAATACCTGCCTTGAAGAAGCAGGACTTCCGGTTACCGGTCAAGCGCTATTGTTTGACGGGCGGACCGGCGAGCTGTTTGACCGCGAAGTGACGGTCGGTGTTATCTATATGATGAAGCTGCATCATCTTGTTGATGACAAGATTCACGCCCGTTCCATCGGGACATACTCTCTTGTTACCCAACAGCCGCTCGGCGGGAAGGCACAGTTCGGCGGTCAACGGCTCGGTGAGATGGAGGTGTGGGCGCTTGAAGCATATGGCGCCGCCCATGCGTTGCAGGAGTTTTTGACCCTGAAGTCAGATGACGTGTTTGGTCGCACCAAATTGTATGAAAATATTGTCAAGGGTGAACTCGACATCGTACCGTCAATTCCAGAATCGTTCAATGTTTTGGTCAAAGAACTACAGAGCCTCTGCCTCGATGTGCAATTCATCGAAACGGAGAAGAAAAACGACTAAACATTGTACCAATAAGTTAAAGGTGCTTCTATGAACGGATTTTTTTCATTGCAACAAGTCCATTCACGACCGGTCGACAGCTTTGATGCGCTGAAGATATCTATTGCATCTCCTGAAACGATCCGCAGCTGGTCAAACGGTGAGGTGAAAAAACCAGAAACGATCAATTACCGTACCTTCAAACCGGAACGGGACGGGCTGTTTTGCGCAAAAATTTTCGGTCCGGTCAAGGATTATGAATGCAACTGCGGCAAATATAAGCGACTGAAACACCGAGGGATTGTGTGCGAGAAGTGCGGCGTTGAGGTCATCCATTCATTCGTGCGGCGCGAACGCCTCGGTCATATCGAACTTGCCTGTCCGGTTGCGCATATATGGTTTCTGCGCAGCCTGCCGAGCCGGATCGGGACGCTGCTTGACATGACGCTCCGGGAGCTTGAGAAGGTCCTGTATTTTGAATCCTATGTCGTCACGTCCGTCAAAAAAGCATCGGTCAAGGTTGGTGAATTGCTTGATGAAGACCGCTACCGGAAAGCACTGTATGAAAACGGTGAGGATTTTGAGGCAGGCATGGGTGCCGAAGCCATCCGGGAGTTGTTGCGGCAACTCAATCTGGACGAGCTCTCGGTAAAGCTGCGCGAAGAAATCCAACAAACCTCATCAGAAGCGAAGAAGAAAAAGCTCGCAAAACGCCTCCGCATTGTCGAGGCATTCCGGACATCAGGCAATAAGCCTGAATGGATGATTCTCGAGGTCATTCCGGTAATTCCGCCGGACTTACGGCCTCTGGTTCCCCTTGATGGCGGCCGCTTTGCCACTTCTGACCTCAACGATCTTTATCGCAGGGTCATTAACCGCAATAACCGCCTGAAAAAGCTTTTGGAGCTTGACGCACCGGATATCATCATCCGAAACGAGAAGCGAATGCTGCAGGAAGCTGTTGACGTGCTGTTTGATAACGGTCGGCGCGGCAAAGTGTTGACCGGTCGGAATAAGCGACCGCTGAAATCCTTAAGCGACATGCTCAAAGGCAAACAGGGGCGGTTCAGGCAAAACCTGCTGGGCAAGCGCGTTGATTATTCTGGCCGTACGGTTATCGTGATCGGGCCTGAACTGAGACTGCATCAGTGCGGATTGCCCAAACGCATGGCAATCGAACTGTTCAAGCCTTTTATCTACAACCTCCTGATTATGAAAGGGTTTGCCACAACCATCAAGAGCGCCAAGAAATTGGTTGAGCGGGAAACATCAGAGGTGTGGGATTGCCTTGATCAGGTCGTGAAAGAGTTTCCGGTCATGCTCAACCGCGCACCGACGCTGCATCGGCTCGGTATTCAGGCCTTTGAACCGGTACTGATCGAGGGGAAGGCGATTCAGCTCCATCCGCTCGTCTGCACGGCATTTAACGCTGATTTTGACGGCGATCAAATGGCGGTTCACGTCCCGATCACTTTGACTGCCCAGATCGAGGCGCGGGTGTTGCTGATGTCGACCAATAACATCCTGTCGCCGGCAAACGGCAAGCCGATTATTATCCCGACCCAGGATATCGTGCTCGGCATTTACTATATGACGCGCGAAAAAGAGATGGCGCGCGGAGAAGGAAAAACATTTGCCAATCCCGATGAGGTGCGCGCTGCCTATGATGCCAATGAAGTCGACCTGCATGCGCGCATTCGCGTCAGACTGCACGGTGAGATGGTGGAAACAACGGTCGGCCGCGTGCTGCTTCGTGAAATTGTGCCTGAAGAAATACCGTTTTCACTTATCAACCGGGTCATGAACAAAAAGGAGCTTGCAAACCTGATCGATTATGCCTACAGGTACTGCGGCGACAAAAAGACCGTCATTCTTTCCGACCGCCTTAAAGATCTGGGCTACAAATACGCAACACAGTCGGGAATCTCGATTTCCATTAAAGATATGCGGGTCCCGTCGCGGAAAGAGTCGATGATTGAGGAAACCCAAAAGGAAGTGCGCGTGATTGAAAACCAGTACAAGGACGGCTTGATAACCGACGGTGAACGCTACAATAAGGTCATCGATATCTGGGCACGGGTAACCGAACAGGTGTCTGATGAAATGATACAGGAATTGGGAACGGATGAAATCAAGGACCGGGAAGGAAAAGTCAAAAAAGTGCCCAGTTTTAATTCTATTTACATGATGGCGGATTCGGGATCGCGTGGCAGCACGCAGCAAATTCGGCAGCTTGCAGGTATGCGGGGGCTTATGGCAAAGCCGTCGGGTGAAATTATCGAAACACCGATCACGGCAAATTTCCGCGAAGGGCTGACGGTGCTTCAGTATTTTATATCGACCCACGGAGCGCGCAAAGGGCTTGCCGATACCGCGCTCAAGACTGCCAACTCGGGCTATTTGACGCGCCGCCTCGTTGATGTTGCTCAGGACTGTGTCATCACCGAGCTTGACTGCGGAACAATCGACGGCATTTATATGACATCGCTCATTGAGGGCGGTGAAATCATCGAGGAGCTCGGTGACCGGGTTCTCGGCCGCGTGAGCCTTGATGATATCATCGATCCGGTGACGAGCGAAGTGATCGTCAAGAAAAACGAAGAAATCGATGAGGATGCTGTCGAAAAGATCAAAGAATCAGGCATCGAGAAGGTGCGCATCCGCTCGGTGTTGACATGTCAGGCACCGCGGGGCGTATGTGCAAAATGTTATGGGCGGGATTTGGCGCGCGGCAGAATGGTCAATATTGGTGAAGCGATCGGCATCATCGCCGCGCAATCGATCGGCGAGCCGGGAACGCAGCTTACCATGCGCACGTTCCATATCGGCGGTACCGCAAGCCGACGGGTCGAACAGACCACCCTTGAAGCCCAGCACAGCGGCACGGTGAGTTACTCGAATATTCGGTGGGTGACCAACCGTGAGGGACACAGTGTGGTGATGAATCGCAACGGTCAAATTGCAATTCTTGATAATAACGGACGTGAGCGCGAGCGCTATCCTGTCATTTATGGTGCAAAATTGAAGGTTAAGGACGGCGATAAGGTGCGCGCCGGAGATGTCCTTGCAGAATGGGATCCGTTTGCAACCCCGATTCTTGCAGAAGTCGGCGGAACGGTGAAATTCGGCGATCTCATTGAAGGAGCAACGGTTCGCGAACAGGTCGACGAAGTGACGGGTTTGGTGTCGCGCATTGTTGTTGAGTCAAAAGATCCCGACAGCAGACCGCGCATCTCTATCAAGGACGAGAAGGGGAAGACGATTAAGATCGCTGCCGATAAGGAGCGTTACGCGCGCTATTTTATGCCGGTCGGTGCCAACATTGTGGTTAATGAAGGTGATGAGGTGCAACCGGGCGATATCCTTGCCAAAATTACCCGTGAAACCACGAAAACCAAAGACATTACTGGAGGGCTGCCCCGGGTCGCAGAGCTTTTCGAGGCCCGAAAGCCCAAAGAAGATACCGTCATTAGCGAAATCGATGGCATTGTGTCGTTTGGCAAAGACGTTAAAGGGAAGCGGAAGGTTATCGTCACGCCGACCATCACGGATGTCGGCGGCAAGAAGCTTGAGCCCAAGGAGTACTTTATCCCCAAAGGAAAACATATCAGTGTCCATGAAGGCGATCGGATCAGAGCCGGTGAACAGATTATGGACGGTCTACCGAACCCTCATGATATATTGAACATCCTCGGTGAAAAAGAGCTTGCAAAATATCTTGTCGATGAGGTGCAGGAAGTCTACCGTCTGCAAGGCGTTAAGATCAATGACAAACACATTGAGGTGATCGTCCGGCAGATGCTGCAGCGCGTGAAGATCAAGGAGGTCGGAGATACGAATTTTCTGCTGGGTGAACAGGTTGAAAAAACGCGGTTTGAGGAAGAAAACGAACGGGTTCGTGCGCAAGGCGGTCAGGTAGCGGTGGCAGAACCGCTCCTGCTCGGCATTACCAAAGCATCGCTCAGCAGCGAAGGTTTTATCTCCGCAGCATCATTCCAAGAGACAACCCGGGTGTTGACACAGGCAGCAATCGAAGGAAAAATCGATTATCTGAGAGGACTCAAGGAGAATGCCGCGATGGGGCGGCTGATTCCCGCGGGAACCGGGTATCCGGAATATCGCCGTATCACCATACGCACCGAGCACGATACGCATCAAGAAGCAACGTCGTGATGGCTGGAATTATTGCAATGAGCATTTTTTGTGTGATATACCCTCTAAAAATCTTTTTTGTAATTGACAACTAAAATAGTTCATGTTAATAAAATTATTTTTTTAATTTCTCGGAATTGAAGAGGGCTATTCTATGCCAACAATAAACCAATTATGCACCAAAGGCCGAACGCCTGTTGTGCGTAAAACGAAATCACCTGCGCTGCGGGGGTGTCCCCAGCGACGCGGTGTGTGTACGCGTGTCTATACGACAACGCCCAAAAAGCCGAACTCGGCGTTGCGAAAGGTTGCGCGCGTGAGATTGACCAACGGAGTCGAAATTACCGCGTATATCCCGGGCGTCGGTCACAACCTGCAGGAGCATTCGGTCGTGCTGGTCAGGGGCGGCCGTGTCAAGGACCTGCCCGGTGTTCGTTACCATATCATCCGTGGAACGCTTGACTCAGCCGGGGTCGAGAACAGAAAGAAGAGCAGGTCGAAATACGGGGCGAAACGACCCAAGTAAGCACAGGACACAACGGGAGTTTGTTTCATGGCGCGACGACGCGAAGCAGAAAAACGAGAACCCACCCCTGATTCACGGTTTCAGGATACAACCGTTTCGATGTTTATCAATAAGATTATGAAGCGCGGCAAAAAAAGCCTCGCGGAACGAATTGTCTACGGCAGCTTTGATATTGTAAAGGAAAAGACCGGAAAAGACCCGTTAGAGGTCTTTAAGGCTGCCCTGAATAATGTCAAGCCGGTTGTGGAAACCAGGTCGCGGCGTATCGGCGGCGCAAATTATCAAGTGCCGGTTGAAGTGCGACCGGAGCGGCAGATTGCCCTTGCTATGCGCTGGATTATCGAGTACTCCCGAGAGCGATCAGAGAAAACCATGCAGGATAAACTTGCGGGTGAACTGATGGATGCATTCAACAACCGCGGCAATGCGATTAAAAAACGTGAGGACACCCATAAGATGGCCGCGGCCAATAAAGCGTTCGCACATTATCGATGGTAACTGTTTGTAACGATACGAACGACGCAGGAGGCACCGATGGCAAAGAAGAAGTTTGAGAGGACGAAGCCGCACGTAAACATAGGGACGATAGGGCATGTTGATCATGGGAAGACGACGTTGACGTCGGCGATCACGAAGTATCAGGCGTTGAAGGGGCTGGCGGAGA
>JAOAHH010000158.1 GCA_026415325.1 Thermodesulfobacteriota bacterium
CTTGCAATCACCGCGCGCAATCCGGGACGCAGGGTGATTGCGGCACGGTAGGTCTCAAGCCCGTCCATGCCGGGATCCATAATCATGTCGAGCACGAGAAGATCAACGGCATTGGTTTTCAAATATTCAAGTGCTTCTTCGCCACTTGCCGCGGTTACCACCGTGTATCCAAGGCGTGAAAGAATATCACGAGCCATATTACGCTGCGCCGCCACATCATCAACAACAAGAACGGTTTCATGATTGCCCATGAGCTCTGCTAAGGACACCGTCGGCTTATATTCTTCAACTTCCCGTGCAGTCGTGGGGAAGTACAACATTATTGTAGTGCCCTTGCCTTCCTCAGATATAAGGTCAATATAGCCGTCCATATCCTTCACCGTATTCCACACTACCGACATGCCGAGACCTGTGCCGCTGCGACCCATGATTTTTTTCGTGTAAAACGGCTCAAAGATGCGTTGCTGGTCTTCAGGGGCAATGCCGCTTCCGGTGTCGGTCACCTGAAGCACAACATACTCGCCCTCAGGTATGGTCTCATACCCATGAATCGGAGCCTCGACGTTTGCCAGAGCGGTTGTGATCGTCACCGTCCCTTCGCCGGTAATGGCCTCTGCTGCATTTGAAACAAGGTTTGCAATAACCTTCGCAAGCTGCGCTTTTGCGCCTATCACATTTCGGATATTGGGATCGAGCGTATGGTGTATGGTGACCTGTGGATGGAATTCTTTGAGTTTTGCATGCTCACGGCTTGTAAGATATTGCTTGACGACGGTATTGATATTGATGACATCATTCACCACAACACCACGACGGGTTAGCGTGAGCAAGTCCTGGACAATGGCAGCAGCACGCTCGCCAGATTCCTTAATTGATTTTATGGCGGGTCGCAGCGGACTGTCCGAAGGGAGGTCGTCGAGCAGGAGATCGGGATAGCCGATGATCGCGCCGAGCATATTGTTCAGATCATGGGCAACTCCGCCTGCAAGCAATCCCACGGTTTCCATCTTTTCTGCACGGCTGAGCTGGGCTTCAAGCCGTTGTTTTTCTTCTTCGGTTTTTTTTCTTTGGGTTATGTCACGGATATGAAAAATAAATCCGGAATAGTTACCCTGGGGGTCTTTGAGACCTGCCCCAGACAGTTCGATATTAACCAGTGTTCCGTTTTTGTGAGGAAAAATGTGTTCAACATTTTGTATGCTGCCATGTTCGATAAGCCTGTTCATGCAAGATGTGCCTAAAGCATGTTGCGCGTCATCAATTGCCGGAAAATCTGATAGTTTTTTTCCGATAAGTTCGTGCATTTCATAGCCAAGGATCGATGTGATCGCCTCATTTGCCATGGTTATCACGTGATCATTTTTTGTTATAATGATGCCGTCAGGGGATATGTTAAAAATGTTTTCAAGGAAGTTGTATGTCTCGCGGAGCTGCTCCTCGGTTGCTTTGATTTTATGGACATCGTGTTGCAGGGTTTCAAGCATTGCATTGACGGCAACGGCGATTTCCCCGACTTCATCATTTCCCGATACGGTAGTTTTCCGAGACAGGTCGTTTGTTGAACGGATATCTCTGAGAAATTTTGAAAGATTTGCAAGACGGGACAATACCGCACGGTCAATAAAAATATACAATGCGGTAGCGGTGATCAAAGCCACAAAAATAAAAGATGCTATGAAATAGAGAAGACTTTTTTGATATTGTCGGTAAATCAAACGCAGCCTTTCGACGCTGAGGACAATGGCAGGATTGCCGAAAATGTCTTTGAGTACGGTACTGCCGATGATGCGATTTTGATCGAGCGGAGTCACAACAATGGTTTCGGAGGTATTCGGTTCCAGCAGCCGTTTTACGGCCGGAAACGCCGATGCTGCAGATGAAGTGTCATCGACTGTTATGGAAAGACGGAGTGAATGGGATAATGCCGCTATTTTTACAGGGCTCAGGTATCTGCCGACGATAAGCGTACCGGCAACCGGACCGGTGTATTTGCTGGTCAGTATTGGGCGCGATACAATCAGGACGGGGAATTCAGGGAGTAGCATGAATCCCTTGACAAGGTTTTTCTCATCAGAATGATGGTGCAGAAGGGGCGTCGTAGCGATTCGGTCAAAGAGTGACTGAACAATCGGAGCAGGTTGCTCATAATCCGGTGAGGCGCCGAGTGCATGGACAATAACGCCCGCTGCGTTTATGAATATCATAAAGCTGAGTCCCTGCTTTATTTGTTCGTTGTTTGAAAGATTGGATGCGATATACGTTTTTCTGTATTCCTTTGATGTGGTTGTGACAAACCGATAGGTGTCGTCCCAGCACGACCAGTCGAGCGCAAATTTGTTGATCGCTTCAAGGTCATCAAGCAGTGCGTTTTGTGCGCGCATGACGTGTTCGCGGACGAGCTGATCTTCTATGGCGCGGAACCGATGTTGCAATATGAGCATGCCGGCACAAATCACGACCGTGATCAGAGCACACATGATAAGAAAAAACGTCAGAAGTGTTTTTGTCCGCAGGGTCATGGCTGCCTCAGGCATCCTTGATGAGTGTGGAGGGACAATGTTATGTAAGGGAAAAAATAAACGCCGGTGAACCGAAGGGGGTGTTGTGGTGCGAAAATCCAGCGATAGAATCGGCTAAAACAGCAGCGGCTGATTGCCGTTCTTTCTTTTTTTTTCTTTCTTATGGTTTTTGGCATGCGATGCAGCGAACAGTTCGATTTTTTTCTGGAGCGTGTTGCGCGAGATGCCGAGAATTTTTGCCGCTTTGCTTTTGTTGTTTTTAACACGACGGCAGACCGTTTGGATGTAGATGCGTTCAAGCTCCTCAAGGGTAAAGAAATCCTCACGTGCAAGGAAACTTTCAAGTGCAATTGATTTTTTCGAGATGTTAAAGCGAATGTCTTCTTTGGTGATGAGCGGGGTTTGGGCGAGAATAACGGCATTTTCGATGACATCGCGCAGTTCGCTGACATTGCCGTTCCACGGATATGCTTCCAATACCTGTACGGCGTTGCTGTGAATGCCGCCGATGTCTTTGCCGTACTCCTTGCTGAATTTATCAACAAAGAAAAGCGCAAGGGGATAAATATCGTCTTTGCGGTCGCGAAGGGGCAGGATGCTGAGAAGCATTGGGTTGAAGGTTTTCAGCACGGCTTTATCCACAACATGATGTGTCTCATCGGCAGGTTGATGCGCTGAGAAGATCAGCCGGATATTGCCCGCAGGAGATGGATCGGCGGTTGCATATTCCATAACCCGCTCCTGGAGCAAACTTGCGAGGTTTTTCTGCACCGAGGTTTCAAGCTTGTTTATATCGCGCAAAAACAGGGTTGGGCGTTTACGGACACCGTGCTCACCTTCCTGGACACCGTTCTCCCTCAGCATAGCAAAACAGGTTTCAATCTTTTCCTCAAAGTGTTTAAACGGAAGGTTGACACAGTTGACGGTGAGGAACTGGGCGTTTGGCGACAGCGTATAATGTATGCTTTTTGCCAGCAGTTCCTTGCCGGTGCCCTGCTCGCCTGAAATCAGTATGGCGGCATGATCGCTGCTGGCAATTTTTTTGCCTTGCTGGTACAGCGCCTTCATCGAATCAGTTAGGTAAATAACAGGCAGGTACTCTATATTTTTTTCGATGACGTGCATGTGTTGCATATATGAAGCAGAAGATTTGCTGTGGGTTTCATCCCCCGTTGGGATAGATTTACAATAGATGAAACATTGAAGGAGAGTCAAGAAAAATTTTTTGGACGGGAGTCTATAAGTGTTACAGGGAAGTGTTTGATACCTTCTGCGGGGTTTTGTGGCAACGGCAAAAGCTGAGAATGTCAGTAACCGTTTTTTTGCAGGTACTCCTTGGTAAACAGCGTCATATCGAATTCTGCGCCTAACTTCATATCGGATTTTAGGATCGTTGTATGTTTATTGAGCACGTCAATTGATTGTATGGCGGTGTATTGCCCGAGATCGACATTGTTATATCCTTTACCGGTAAAAAAGAACTGATCAAGGATGCGCCAGAGTTTGCCGCTTCGGTCATACCGCTCTGCATACAGAATCTGCCACGTTTCTGGATCGATGTACCAGATTTGTCGAGAATAGAGAAACGACGGGTCTTTGCTTTTGACCTCAATAACATAGGTTGCACAGCGCTCTCGCTGTGCACCGCTCCACAAACTCGCATCGCGCTCACGGATAAGCTGTGCGGTGTCGATATGCCGTGCCCATAGATATTCTTTCTTGCCGATCAAAGCATAGGTGTTTATTTGAATGGGGCCGTCATAGCCCATGCTGTCGTATTCACAATAGTCAACACCGCCCACGGCATCTTCACGCGCCGATGCAGTCCGGCGTTGTACTCGAC